>CALISK010000364.1 GCA_938041625.1 uncultured Tenacibaculum sp.
GTTCCGTTTTCTATAGATGCAAAAGCATTTTCTAAAGCGGTTCTTGTTGGATTTGCTCCTCTTGAATACTCGTATCCTTTATGCACTCCTGGACTCGATTGTGCATAGGTGGATGTTTGAAATATTGGTGTCATTACTGAACCAGTAGCTTCTTCATGCTTTTGTCCTCCGTGTATTGTTTTAGTATTTAACTTCATCTTGTTCATTTTATATTCAGTATGTTATCTAAATCACTCCAGATTACACCAATTTATATAATGTCATAATAGCACCTAAATGAATTCCTTCATGAAAATTATTAAACGAAATAGCATCTTCTATCGAAGTCATTACAAAACCTGTGCTTGATGTATATTCTGTGTACTCTTTAAAAATACCTTCTTTATAATCCTCTATTAAAGTATCTGGTAATCCTAAAAATAATTCTTTAATCTCTTCAAAATCTTCAGGTGAAATTTCTTCTGACGGAGAGGTTCCTTTTCTATATTTTTCTATCAACTCATCTGGCACTAAACATTGTAATCCAGACAATTTATAATGCAATAATTGTTGAGTAACTACCAAATGCGCCACGTTCCATGCTATATTATTTTTAAAACCTTCAGGAATTTTATGCAACTGCTCATGCGTTAATCCTTCTATCTTTTTTATTACTAAGCCTCTAGATACTTTTAGAATTTCGAATTGTGTCGTCATTTGTTTTTATTTTAACATTGATAAAGATATTTAATTTCAAGGAACATTTGAAAAATAAATTGATAACTTCGTTTACCTTATACCTCTTTAATAAATAGCTTCTAATCTATTTTTTAAGATTAAACTCAGAGATAATGAAACGCATAATATTATCTATTTTCATTTTAATACTTCCTACACTTTGCGTAATTTTTATAAATGAGATCACTAAAATAACTATTACAAAAAGCAACTATAAAAAGTATCATATTGAAACAATCAACTCTAATTTAAAAAATGTTAAGCAATGTTCTTGGGTTTGTCATAACAACACTAATTATTGTAAAGAAAATCATGTTAAACTACTTGTAAATCATTTTAATAAAACCGATTCTTTTTACTTCGGAATTATCCACTCTCTTAAATCTACAGGAAATTACCAACTAGCAAATATTATATTTCTTGTTTTCATTATTCCATTGATACTATATCTTTTACTACTTAAATCTATACAAATGCAGTACAAAATTAATAATCATAAAAGAATTAAAAATGACTAAATTTTACAATGAAATTTATGTGTACTGCACGGATTTTATTATAAATGTTGCTAATATTACTGGTTTATCTTATTATGAAATAAATTTTTTCTTCTTTTGTTTACTATACCCTATTGCTTTAATTGGGCTTATTAGTCTTTATATTATTCAAAAAAGAAGGTTGAAGAAATTTACTTTTTAACTATTTTTGATACCACTAAAAAAGAATAACATTTTGAAAAAAGTATATTTTCTACAAACTTGTGATACTTGCAGACGTATTTTAAAAGAAGTAAACATAGATGGTTTTGAAAAACAAGAAATAAAATCCACTCCACTAACTGTTACCCAACTAGAGGAATTATATAATCTCACAAATAGTTATGAAGCTCTTTTTAATAAAAGAGCGAAGTTATACAGAGAAATGGATTTAAAAAACCAGAATTTAACAGAACAAGATTATAGGCAACATATCTTAGACGAATACACTTTTTTAAAACGTCCTGTTTTTATTGTTGAAGATGAAGTTTTTGTAGGTAATAGTAAGAAAAATATTGAAAATTTAAAAAATAAATTATCTTAAATAACTAAAAATGGAAGCGATAAGATATCGCTTCCATTTTTTAATTGTAGAACAAGAAATTTAACTTCCTTAATTACATATAATTCTATCTAAATTTTCGTTTACTATTTAGATACTATTTCATCTTTAGTAGAATTAACGATAGAAGCTAATTCTTCTTTCGTTAATTTTGTTTTCAACCCTAACAAAACTAACTCATCTCCTTTGCTACCAGCCATAATAACAATTTCTCTAATATATTTTCCTCTTTCAACAAAATACACCTCAGCTCTATCATTACCATCTTTTACACGAACCAATGTTTTAAAATCGCCTTTCTTTACAAATTTTTTAAAATCACTTCTAACTCCTTCATCATTGTTAAAAACTAATATTTTAAAATTACTAGCTTTCTTTAATAACTCTTCTTCATCTACATCATCATTATCTATAAACATTCTCGCTAAAAAACTAGGAACATTTAAAGAAATTTCAGCTTGCTTTTTATGTGATTTATAAAATTGTTTAAATGCATAATCTTGTGCTGTTACAGATATTACTATAAATAATACGATAAGTGTTGTAATTCGTTTCATAATACTCGGTTTTAATTTGAAGACGAGTAGTATCTTTTTTTGTTACATTGTTTATCTATTTTTTAACCAAGTGTTTGTTCTTAACAACGAGTTTTCACGTATATTTTGCCAAAAAAGATTAATATCACCTGCATGATAATTTTTCAAGAATGACATAAATAAACGCATTGGAAATTTCGGATTTGTACCCCAAACTAAACCATCTGTTATTTCAATTTTCAATGCTTTTTTATACAGTTTACCATTTGTATATAAAAAACCTTTATGCTCATTTAAAGTAGTTCTTTTAGAAGTATCCCAAGTAATTGGGTTCGTAGTTACACTTCCTTTATACCAATTTTTATCTTTCTTAGGAAAATTGTTTTTCTTAAACGTATTCCAAGATATAAATCCACCTATTTCACTAGGAAAAGTCATTAACTGAATTGTTTTAAACTCCTTTTCTTTTACTCTAATTCCTGGAATGTAAGCAGCAATTAAACGTTTTTGTAATGGTTTATCATCAAAAAACTCTTTTAATATTCTTAGTATATGTGTAGTCCCTTGACTATGTCCCACCATAATAATAGGTCTTCCTTTGTTGTATTTTTCTAAATATACCTCAAAAGCTCTTTTAACATCTAAATAAGCAACCTCTTGTGCTTCCTTTCCTCCTTCTTTGTACATTTTATAAGACCGTAAATGTGCTTGTCTATAAAAAGGCACATACACGCTACCTGAGGTAGCAAAAGCAGAAACTTGCATTAAAACAGCTTTGTTTACTACTTTGTCTTTTTGCTCTTTATCATTGATTGGCACATTCCAACGAATATCTTTCTTTTTAGAATTTAATGTAGGATACACATAAAAAACATCTGCTTTAATTGTATCCATTCTTTTAGAAGCATACTCTTTAAATTCTTTCGTATAAGTAGATGGTAAAACAGCCCAAGAAGATTCTTTATTATAATCTGGTGAAACCGGAATATTGGCCTTACTAAATGTTTGAGTTTGATAAGTAGACTTACAACTTAATAATAATGATACAATTAAAATTGCATAAAGAAACTTCATATACTTTTAGTGATTTACTATATTCAATTATTTTAATCTAAATCAAGTTTTTAATATTATTGTAATAGTCCTTTATATTTGCATTATCAGGAATACCAGCTACTTGCCCATCTCCTAACTCCATAATTATCCACTTTCCATTTTTCTTTTTAGCAACATCCATTGTAAAGAAATTACTTTCTATTCTTTCTGCTATATTTTGAAAAAAATCAATATCTGGTTTTTCACAATCATAATTCCCTTCATCCCAATAATTAAATGTTTGAACAACTTTTTTATTAAAAAAAACAATTCTAAATTCTTTTGTTAGTGGCATTTTACTTTTTGAATGCTCTGTTAAAAATTCTAATTCTATAAACTCTCTAAAAACAATCCCTTCGTTCAAATAATTTCCTCGCAACTCAAAAAATCGACGAACCACTTCTTCAACTTTCTTTTTATCAGATGCACTGGGTATATAACAAGCATCGTTCCAATTATGCTTTTCTGATTTCACATAATCTTTTACAATTATAGGATTACTTCCAAATTCATTAGATAACTTAATAACGTTTGAGATAGATATGTCTTTAGTCCAATTTGATTTTGGTGTCTCTTTAATTATTTTGCTATATGATTCTGGTAAGTAATGACAATGTTTATATTCTAATGGAGTATTAATTAGTCGAATATTCTTTTTTAAAAGTTCATTATAGAATTTCTCATAAATATTCGGTGTCATCATCCAACCTCGATATATTCCTAATTTTTCTTTTTCACAGCTTTTAATAAGTTTCAAAGCTCTTTGTACATCCCCATCTATTAGTTCTTCAAAACTAAAAATCTCAGTTTCAAACCCGCTATTATTAGCAGAATAAAATTCCTGTTCGTAATCTGGTTCAACTAATTTATTATCAATTACACTATCACAAAAAATAATTTTCATTGTTTTCTTTAAATGACATGTAGTTACAACCTACTTATAATCTTCATACGATTTTTCTTCCACCAAATCAGAACCCGTAAGAATATTTATTTCTTTTTTTACTACAGAACGATCATCGTTTGTATAATAAACTGCTCGAGCTAAATCAATAAAAGTTTGCCCAAAATTTTTCGATTTTTCACACTCTCTAATATCGTCTTCAATTTTCCATAACTTTTTATTTACTTCTAATAAATTAGCTTGAAATTCTTTTAATTTAGAAACATTTGATACCTCTTCATAAATACGTTTCACAACAGGAGTTAACACCTCATGTTCATGTTTTACATTTATCAATTTTTTTTCATCCTTTATTTCAGAAAGTTTAATTTCTAAAATGGTATACTTATCTATAATCTCTCCGTTCGATACTTCTATTTTCATGAATGTTTAAAATCTTTAAATTTATAAAAAACGACGTTCAATAATTTCTAATAATCTATTTTCGTATTCTTCCTTATCGCTCCAATTATAATCTGGTTTTACCATTTTACTTATAAAACCCTTTGCTTCTTTTTCTGTTTTAAATGTATTTAATTGAGAAATTACTCTATTAAAATCTGTTTGATCATTATTAAATAAATGCTTTACAAATGCAATTCGATCATTTAAATCAATTTGTATCGTATTCTGAAGATGATCGTTCACTGTTTTTTTAGGTTCTACTTTCTGAAACAAATTAGCCATAACATCAACAGGAAGTGTATCTTTTAATTCTTCTTCTAAAGTCGGAGTTTTCAATTCCTCTATAAAACTTGCATCATTTTTTACATCCTTCTCTCCAAACAACAAACTTTCAAGTTCTTCAAAAGGTTGTTCTTCAATTTCTTCAACCTTCTTTTTTTCTTCAAGAACTTCTTCTATCGTGTTCTCTATTGCATTTTTTCCTTCTTCTATAGTTTCTTTTTCAGGCTCCTCAGCTATACTTTCTAACTCTTCCTCTATAACTTTTTCTACAGAAATTTCTTCAACCTTTTGTAAAACTATTACATAACTTTCAGATTCTTCTTCTACATTATCTTCAGCTATACTTTCTATCTCTTCCTCTATAATTTGTTCTACAGGTTCTTCTATCTTTTTTATAGGAATTTCTTCAGCCTTTTTTAGAACTACCTCTTCAATTTTAAACTCTTCTTCTACATTATCTTCAACTATACTTTCTAACTCTTCCTCTATAATTTGTTCTACAGGTTCTTCAACCTTTTTTAGAACTATCTCTTCTTCTATAGCAGTTTCTTCTAATTCTGCTGCAATAGAAACAACTGTTTCGTCTTCCTTTAAACTTATTAATGACTCAACTACTACCTCTTCCTCAACAACATTCTCTTCAACTTTTAATGCTACTAATTGACTGTTTTTTTCTCTATCTATTTCTATTTTTTCAATTTGAGTTAACAACTCCTCTTTTGTAGCTTTAGCTTGTGGTGTTGTATTTATATATTCTTCTACATAAGCTAATACTGTTAGCTTTTCATACAATGCATACGCTTTATCTTTTAAAGCATTTACATCATCTTTATTCTTCATTTGTAAAATACTGTGCGCTAAACTCGTTAGATCTGAAGCTAATTTTTTGTGCATAAGTTATCTGTAGGTTTTATTTTTTGCTCTTAAAATTTAATACATTTGTAGTTAAACTTAGATGAGACAAAAATAAATAAATTGAGCATTAAAATTACAAAATGTTTCTTGAAAACACAGTAAATCACGCAGAACAATTTGGATGGATTGAAGTAATCTGCGGTTCAATGTTTTCTGGAAAAACTGAAGAATTAATTCGAAGACTTAAAAGAGCACAATTCGCAAAGCAAAAAGTAGAAATTTTTAAACCAGAAATTGACATTCGTTATGATGTTGAAGAAGTTGTTTCTCATAATGATAATAGAATTAGATCAACCCCTGTTCCTGCATCTGCTAATATTCGTTTATTAGCAAATAATGTGGATGTTGTTGGTATAGATGAAGCACAATTTTTCGATGATGAAATAGTCGCTGTTTGTAACGATTTAGCCAACAGAGGTATTCGAGTAATTGTTGCTGGTTTAGATATGGATTTTAAAGGAAACCCTTTTGGTCCAATGCCTGCTCTTATGGCTACCGCTGAATATGTTACTAAAGTACATGCAGTATGTACCAGAACGGGGAACTTAGCTCATTATAGTTTTAGAAAAGCGGAAAGCGATAATATTGTACTTTTAGGGGAAACTCAAGAATACGAACCGCTTAGTAGAGCAGCTTACTACAAAGCCTTACAAGAGCAAAAAGCTCATAACAAAGAAGAAAATGAATAACCATGTAACCGTATTAGAAATAGATGCAAATGCTATTTTGCATAATTTAAATTACTTTAAACAAAAGATACAACCTAAAACTAAAATACTCGCTGTTGTAAAAGCTTTTGGTTACGGTAGTGACGCCATAGAAGTTGCAAAAATAACTGCAGAACATGTTGACTATTTTGCTGTAGCTTATAGTAATGAAGGTATCTTATTAAGAGAAGCTGGTATTGAAACTCCTATACTAGTATTACACCCTCAAATATCGAACATAGAAGATATTGTAAAACATCGATTAGAACCTAATTTATATAATTTTAAAATTTTAGATGCTTTTATAGCTTACGCAAACGAAGTACCTTTAATGAATTATCCAGTACATATTAAATTTAATACTGGATTAAATAGGTTAGGGTTTTGGCACACAGACGTTCCTAATATTTTAACAGAATTAAAAAAATCAAACAACATTGTTGTACAATCTGTTTTTTCTCATTTAGCTGCCAGTGAAGATCCAAAAGAACAAGAATTCACTGTTAATCAAATAAATAACTTCGCTTATATTGTAAAACAAATTTATGATCATCTAGGGTATGAACCTATGATTCATATTTTAAATACTTCTGGAGTTATTAATTATCCGAAGGCTCAGTTTGATATGGTTCGTGTAGGAATTGGATTATATGGTTTTGGAAACAATCCTCAAGAAACTGCTAATCTAAAAAACACGCATACTTTAAAATCTATCATTTCACAAATACATATTATTCAACCTGGAGAAACTGTTGGTTACAATAGAGCATTTGTTGCAAATAAAGTTACTAAAAGTGCTACTATTCCTGTTGGTCATGCAGATGGTATTTCTAGAAAATTAGGAAACAAAAGTGGATTTGTAATTATCAACAGTCAACCAGTTCCTATTATTGGGAATGTTTGTATGGACATGATTATGGTTGATGTTACTAGTATTGAATGTAAAGAAGGTGATGAAGTAATTCTTTTCAACCACCAACAACACATTGATTACATGGCACATAAATGCGAAACTATTCCTTATGAAATTTTAACTGCCTTATCTCAAAGAATAAAAAGGTTGGTGAAACGTTAAAAAATTCTTAAATTGTGATTATTAATAACAATCAAAAAACAAATAATCATGTTAAAAGAGTTTAAAGAGTTTATCACAGGTGGTAATGTAATTGAATTTGCTGTCGCGGTAATTATGGCTGGTGCTATCGGTACTGTTGTAAAAGGTTTCGTAAGTAATATTGTTATGCCAGTGGTAGGTATGTTTACTGGAGGTGTAAGTTTTGCTGATAAAAAAATTATTTTATCTGAAGCAATTGTTGACGCAGCTGGGAAAGTATCTCAACCTGAAAATGCAATTATGTACGGAGCTTGGATAGATTCTATAATTAACTTAGTAATTGTAGGTTTTGTTATGTTTATGATGATTAAAGCATACAACAAGGTAAAAAAGAAAGAAGAAGCTGCTGCACCTGCAGGACCTTCTCAAGAAGATTTATTAGCAGAAATTAGAGACCTACTTAAGAAAGATTAATTTATTTCTTTTAACTACTACATATAAAAAAGGCTCGCAATTTGCGAGCCTTTTTATTATTATAAAATGAATATTACTTTTTTATAACTTTCTTCTCTAAAACAACACTGCCTGACTTGTTATAAAGTTTAACGATATAAAATCCTTTTGGTATTTCAGAAACATCTATAGAATTAAAACCTTTAACCTCTACTTCTTTTAAAATAACTCCTGAAGAATTAAATAATCGAATCTTTGAAACTTTTTCTATATCAGAAAAATTAAGTCTATTTACCACTGGGTTAGGAAATAACTTTATCTCTTCTTTTAAAAGACTTCTTGAAACATTATTTGCACTACCATACGTTAAACTTAATTTTGCTGACGATACAGATCCATTTTCTTTTGAAGCAAAAGCAAAATCATTTCCTCCCGCCATACTAATTATTAAACTTAATTCATTACCCGTAATTTGAGTAACATTAAGTGGAATTGTTACTTTTTTAGCTAAAGTATAATTTCCATTAATTTCGCCTAATAAACTTCCTTTACCTGGCTTGTTTGAATTAGATAAGTTTCCTTCTGTCCAATTATTAGCAGTTCCTTTATTTACTTTTAATGCTCCGTTACCAGAATCAGAATAAACTGTAAAAGATAAAGAGGCCTTTTTAATTGTACCTGATACTGTTGAAAGATCAAATAACAAATA
>CALISK010000365.1 GCA_938041625.1 uncultured Tenacibaculum sp.
TTTTGCCTGTAATGATTTACCTGGATACTCTTTAATTGGGCGAGCATACATTTTATAATCAGGACGAAAACGATGCATGTAAATACGTCCGTATGTTTCTAATTCTTCTCTAAATTCTACTAATAATTCTTTATGATGCGTAGTATCAAAATAACGTAGTGCATTACGAAGTGCTAATTCTTTTTCATTCTCATTTAAAATATCTTTTCGTTTAGGCGCATGATTTATAGTGACATCATATTCTTTTTTTAAAGGTAATACTTTAGGAATCCCTTCTTTTATTTGCTTTTTAAATGTTTTCATAATCCCTTTTTAAATAATAATTTCGTCTTTAAACTTTAACAAGGAGTTTAAACCCCTTGATTTACTTTCTACTTTTATAAATCGTATAATTTTCTTTTTAACGAACTATAAACTCCTGATTACCTACCATTTTCACTAACGTATTAATATCGTCTTTTAAAACTCTATCTTCCTCTAATTTAGCTACTTTTTCTCTTATTAGTTTAAAATTACGTTCAATAATTTCTGAAAAAGTATTAGGCCTTCTAAACTCCATTGCCTGTGCTGCATACATAAACTCAATTGCAAATATTTTTTCTATATTCCCTAGAATTTGATTGAATTTTCTACCAGAAATACTCCCCATAGAAACATGATCTTCCTGACCTAAAGAAGTTGGAACACTATCTGCTGACGGAGGAAAACACAATGATTTATTTTCTGTAACCAATGCTGCTGTTGTATACTGTGGAATCATGAAACCAGAATTTAAACCACCTGCTTCTGTTAACAATCTTGGTAAACCATACTTTCCTTCTAGCAATAAATAACAACGTCTGTCAGAAATATTTCCTAACTCTGAGGCTGCTATTGATGCGTAATCTAAGACCATTGCCAATGGTTGACCATGAAAATTACCTCCAGAAATAGCTTCTGTTTCACTTAATACAATAGGATTATCTGTAACAGAATTCATCTCTATTTCTGCCAATTCTTTTAAATGATTATACGCATTTCTAGACGCTCCATGTACTTGAGGCATACAACGTATTGAGTATGGATCTTGTACACGATCACACTCATAGTGATTTTCTACATTTTGAGAATCTTTTAAAAGCATTCGTATGCGTTCTGCTACTTTTAAATTTCCTTTAAATGGACGAATATTATGTAACTCTTCTCTAAATGGCGATGCACTTCCTTGAAACCCTTCTAAACTCATTGCTCCTGCTAAATCAGCTACATCTAAAAGGTATTCCATCTTTTTTAAACCTAAAATGGCATGCGCTAAAATAAATTGAGTCCCATTTATTAACCCTAAACCTTCTTTTGCTTCTAATTTTAACGGAGATAAATGATGCTTATCTAGTACTTCTTTTGCTTTTACAATTTTGTTATCTATCCAAAACTCTCCTTCCCCTAGTAAAGGTAAAAAAAGATGAGATAAAGGAGCTAAATCTCCTGAGGCTCCAACAGATCCTTGTTCTGGAACTACTGGTAACAAATCGTTTTCAATAAAGAAAAGTATTCTTTCTATCATTTCTAATCGTACTCCTGAGTATCCTTGACAAAGTGCATGCACTTTACAAATCATCATTAATTTAGATAAAAATTTATCTATAGGCTCACCTACTCCTACGGCATGCGTTATTAATAGGTTTTCTTGTAATTTACTGGTTTCTTCTGGTGTAATTTGCACATCACATAAAGGACCAAAACCTGTATTTATTCCATAAACAGCACGGTCAGAACTTGCCATTTTATCCACCTTTTCTCTACATATTTTCACCTTCCTTTCTGCTTCAACATCTATAAAAGCTTTCAATGAACCTTTTGCTATTGAAATTACTTTATCTACCGTTAATATATCTATACCGTACTTAAACATCTTAATTGTTTTATTTAAACAAAGTTATTTTTACTTTTGATAACCAACAATACCAATAAAAACAAGATTTAATAACTATGGGTTATCAAATAGAATTTCGTCATCTAAAATATTTCCTAGCTGTTGCTGAAGATTTGCACTTTAGAAAAGCAGCTGAACGGTTATTTATTTCTCAACCAGGATTAAGTCGACAAATAAAACAAATGGAAGAAGATTTAGAAATTCAACTATTTGTTAGACACAATAGAAAAGTAGCTTTAACTACTGCTGGTGAATATCTTAAAAATGAAATCACTCAAAATTTAAAAAACCTCGATCGCATTTTAAATTACGCAAAACTTTTACAAGAAGGAAAAAAAGGCGCATTAAAATTTGGTTATGTAGGTTCTGCAATGCAAAATATTATACCTAATATTTTAGTTAATTTTAAGGAAGAACATCCTGATGTAAAATTCGGACTACAAGAAATGGATAATAAAAAACAAATTACTTCTTTACTTTCTCAAGATATTGATATTGGATTTGTAAGATTAGATAGAGTTCCTAGAGGTATTGCCATTCAACCCATTTTAAAAGAATCTTTTTGCTTAGTACTACCTAAAAACCATTCTATAAACGCAACTAATTTCAAGAATTTAAACCAATTAAAGGATGAGTCTTTTATACTCTTCGATCCTTCATACAGCCCCTCTTACTATGAAAAAGTGATGCAAATTTTTAATGACAGTAGTTTCTCTCCTATAATTTCTCATAACACCATTCATGCTGCGTCGATATACAAATTAGTTGAAAATAACTTTGGCTTATCTATTGTTCCAAAGTCATTGCAACATGGTTATGACATGAATGTAAAATTTATAGAATTAAATAATATATCTCAACGTACAACATTATCTGTTGTTTGGTCAAAAAACAATAGAA
Organism: uncultured Tenacibaculum sp.; assembly: GCA_938041625.1. Lineage (GTDB taxonomy): Bacteria > Bacteroidota > Bacteroidia > Flavobacteriales > Flavobacteriaceae > Polaribacter. The sequence goes on from CALISK010000365.1 coordinate 2,813, forward strand.
ATCCTATCTTAGAATTATTACTTCAAAAATTAATCTCTAACATCTAGAGAGGTAGCTTAACTAAGCTTTTTATTAAACACTTAAAATATTCAAATAAAGGTAAAACGACTGCGAATATATATTAACATATATCATTTGCGTATATAAGCGTTCTATTATTCCAATGCTTTACTATATTCGCCCAAAATTTAAACTAATTAATTAACATGAAAAAAAATCTATTAACAGTTATTACTCTTTTTACATTAGTAATAACAAACGCTCAAGAAAAAGCTAAAGACATAACTTATCGTAGAAGTTCTTTGCACACAATGCTTATTGAATCTGATGATTTTCCAAGGAAAGATGTGGTCCTTAAATCATATAAAGATGCTCCTTTTCCAGAAAAATACAACAAACACACTATTGACGCTAAATCATTTAAAATAGATTTATCTAAAAATGATGAAGAAGCAACAACACTTATAACCAAACACTTAAACGACAACAAAATAGCTAATCAATTAGTAGCTAAATGGTTTAACAAACAACCAAATGGTGCTTTTAATATGGATCTTATTGGTGAAAGAGGTTCTTATAATGCTTCTGAAATGCAAGCTAATATTGCAAAAGGTTCTGTTAGAGGTGTTGCTTCCTTAGCAGATGCTGGTGAAGAATTAATAAATAACACCTTTATTATTGTAAATAAATTAAATTTTGTTAGTAATGAAATAGCTGCTGCATTACTTAAGCAACAGGCTGTTGCTAAAGCTAATAAAATTAGAATGTCTTTTGCAAGAAAAGCAGCTTTAAAAGTAGCAGAAAAAGCATATAACAAAGCTAAAGAAGGGTACTCTGTTTGGACAACTGCATATTTATATAAATTAGTTTGGAATGAAGAAATAGCTGCTACATTTTATAATGACTTATGGGTAGATAAATCAAATATTGACGGAGCTAGAGTAAATGCTTTTAAAAACAGTAGTTTGTTTAAAATGGAATTTGTTGGTCAACAAAAAACAACAAGTCTTGTTTTATTTTCTTTAAAAGAAAAAAGAACTGAAGAGCAAATTATAAAATTAGCAACAGTAAGAAATTTAGATGCTGTATATGCTAAACTTCAAAAAGAATACGATGTCTTTAAAACAAAAACACCTTTATTTAGTGGAGAACCTATAACTGCTAAAATAGGAATGAAAGAAGGATTAGTTGGTGGAGAATCTTTTGAGGTTTTAGAACAAGTTTTAGATGAAAAAACGGGATTAACTAAATATGTTAGAAAAGGAAAAATAAAAGTTTCTAAAAACAAAATTTGGGACAATCGATTTAACGCAGGTGAAGGTGTAGATGATAAAAAATCAAATGCTACAGCAACAACATTCAAAGGAGGTAAAAACTATTATTCAGGAATGTTAATTAGACAATTAAAATAATTCATAACTATTTTCAAATATGAAAAAACACATTAAAAGTATAGTAATAGTACTTATAGCAGTATTTGCATTTTCTTTAAATTCAAATGCTCAGAGAAGAAAAAACAAGAAAACTAAAGACACACATGAGTGGCGTTATGAGTTAGACTGTATGAGCACAGGAAAACAAGGAACCTACTTAGTAAAAGTTTGGTCGTATTCTAAAAAACCACGATTCGCTATTGAAAAAGCAAAAAGAAATGCTGTACATGGTGTCATTTTTAAAGGTTTTGCTGCAGGTAAACAAGGATGTAAATCTCAAAAACCATTAGCTAGAAATTCTAATTTAGAAAGTGAAAAAGAAGACTTTTTTACAGATTTTTTTAAAGAAGGAGGAAAATACATGAAATTTGTTACTGCTTCTAACGACGGTGCTATTGCTGCTGGAGATCGATTAAAAGTTAGTAAAAGACTGTATAAAATAGGTGTTGTTATCGCAGTAAATAAAGACGAACTTAGAAAAGAGTTAGAAAACGCAGGTATTATTAAAGGCTTAGACGCTGGTTTTTAAAAAAAATAAAATGAGAAAAATATTTATAACATTATTATTTATTGCATTAACAAATTCAGTTTTTGCACAAGCAAAAAAGCCAACCTTAATGGTTGTGCCTAGTGATGTACTCTGTAACCAGAATGGTTGGATGAAAACATTTAATAATCAAGGAACCATTGTAAAAGTTCCTGATTATAAAAGAGCTTTTCAAGAAAGCACCTACCTTTTATTGGTTATTAGTAAAATAAACCAATTAATGGCTGATAGAGGATTCCCTTTAAAAAACATGGAATCTGCAATTAAAACATTAGAATCTAACGCCGCGGAAAATGCAATGCGTAGTTCTAAAGAAACAGGAGCTAGTGTTAATGAAAGTCCAATTGATCAATTAAAAGCAATTGCCAAAGCAGATATCATTTTACAATTAACGCTAACTTTAAATAAAACTGGTCCAAAAAAGTCTATTACATTTAACTTACAAGGATTAGATTCTTATACTGATAAACAAGTAGCATCTGCTTCTGGTACAGGAGCACCTTCTTTTTCAGCAGAAATACCTGTTTTATTAGAGGAAGCTGTTTTATCTCACATGGATAATTTTTCATCTTCTTTACAAACTCATTTTGATGACATGTTTGCTAATGGTAGAGAAGTGATTGTAAGAATCCAAAAATGGGATGATTGGGATGAAGATTTAGAAACCGAATACGGAGGTGAAGAGCTAGGAACTATTATTGAAGATTGGCTTGCTGATAATACTGTTAAAGGTAGATTTAGTACTACAGATATGACAGAAGATATGGCACTTTTTGAACAAGTAAGAATTCCTCTTTTTAATGAAAAAGGAAGAGCTATTGATGCCCGTAGATTTGTTAAAAAATTAAGTAAAGTCCTAAAAAAGACGCATCAAATACCAAACAAATTAGTAATGAAAGGTTTAGGTAGAGCAACCATTATTTTAGGAGGAAAATAAAAAATTATGAAAAAATATATAATATTTAGTTTATTCTTAATTAGTTTTTTTAAGATTTCTGCACAACAAGACGCTAACGAAGGTATTGTTTTGTCTACTTATGTTCCTCGTCAAACAGAAAGAATACCTACTTCTGCAAAACGAATTTTAGTAAATAAATTAGCTAAAATAATTACTAAAAATGGTGTAAGTAACAGTGGTTATAATCCTAGGTTTGTAATGGTTCCTTTAATTAATGTTTCTAATAAAGAGGTTATTGGTTCGGCTCCTACAAAAATAGCTTTAAACTTAGATCTTACTCTTTATATTGGAGACGGAAAAGATGGAACTTTATTTGCCAGTGAATCTTTTACTTTAAAAGGTGTGGGATCTAACGAAACCAAAGCATATATAAGTGCTATAAAAAGGTTAAAAGCTAAAAACCCAGCAGTTCAAGAGTTTATTAGTAATGGAAAAGCTAAAATAATTGCGTACTACAATGCTAACTGTAATTTAATTATAAGTAAAGCTAATTCTTTGGAAGCTCAAGGAAAATTAAAAGAAGCTTTAGCTCTTTACACAAGCGTTCCTGTAGCAAGCTCTTGTTTTTCTAAAATAGAAACTAGAATAAAAACTACATATCAAAAAGTTATTGATAAGGAGTGTCAAGAAAAATTAGCGAAAGCTAAAAGTATTTGGACTGCAAACCAAAACTTAAATGCTGCGAACGAAGCTGCAGCTTTATTAAGTGATATAGAGCCTAAAACATCTTGCTATAGACAAGTGAAATCATTATACACTAAGATTGCTTCTCGTGTTAAAGAATTAAGTGATAGAGACTGGAATTATAAATTAAAAGTTTTAGACCTTAACAAAACATACATAAAAGCAGCAAGAGATGTTGGAGTTGCATATGGTAAAAACCAACCAAAAAATGTAAGCTACAATGTTAAAGGTTGGCGTTAAAACCAATGTTTTAAATAATTGATATATTTT
>CALISK010000366.1 GCA_938041625.1 uncultured Tenacibaculum sp.
ATCATCTAATTTATCTTGTTCCAAAATATTTTTAATGTTTTTTCCTCTGTTACCAGTATCAAAAACAGAAACATCGACATTAACACCTTCTTTTTTTAAAGAATCAATAGCCATTTCAGCTCCCATATAAAAATCAGTAACGATATTAGCTAACCTAGCAGCACCTTTAGATTTTTTATTTTTCTTTTTATCGAAAATGTCTTTGTAGCTAACACTATCATATTCTTTAGCCCTAAATGGAAGAAGTAATGCTAATTTTATTGAATTACTTTCAACTATTGAATCTAAATACATAGAAGACACTTCATCTGTGTCTAATTTTTCTTCAATAGGTCTAATTCTTAAAATTTGACCTATTCCTAAATTATCATCAATAATTTCTGGATATTCTGGATTTAATCGAATTAAGTCATCTTTCGAAATATTATAAAAACGAGTTAAACCGTAAACAGTTTCTTTAGATTTTACCTCATGCGTTACATGATTTTTTAAATCTTCTTCTCTAGAAACATAAAAAACTTTTTTTTCTGCAACTTTTACTTTTATAACCTGACCAACATCAAAATAATTATCTTTAATTCTAGGGAATTGAGGATTTAATTTAATTAATTCATTCTTAGAAATATTATATTTCTTAGTAATTCTATATACAGTTTCGCCTGGTTGAATAGTATGCGTCTTGTATTCAAAAACGGTTCTAACTATTTGAGTAGAATCTGGTAATTGGTTTGTATTCTCTGTTTCAGTATTATTTTCTGTAACAGTCCCTTCATTTGATTCAGTTTGCTCAGTAGTAGTATCAGTTTTTGGTTTTTGAATTAAAGGTATTTTCTTTTGATATTCCGGATTAGGAATAATAATAACACTATTTGTTGAAGGTGTTTCTCCAATATCTGGATTTAACCGAATTAAGTCTGTTTTCTTTACATTAATTCTTTCAGCAATGTCACGTATTGTTTCCCCTTCTTTTACTTTATAAGAGATATACCTTTTTTGCTGGCTACAAGAAAAAAGTAATACTAAAATTAAAGTAAAAGCGAAAAATTTGATTTTATTCATAAAAATTTATTTTAAAAAGAGAATAAAAAATTACTCCCATTCAATTGTTGCTGGTGGTTTAGAGCTAATATCATAAACAACTCTATTTACACCTTTCACATTATTAATTATTTTATTAGATGTTTTTTGTAAAAATTCATAAGGTAAATTTACCCAATCAGCAGTCATACCATCTGTACTTTCCACAGCTCTTAAGGCAACCACTTTTTCATAGGTTCTTTCATCTCCCATTACACCTACAGAATTAACAGGTAATAAAATAGCACCTGCTTGCCAAACTTTATTATATAAGCCATCTTCTTTTAATCCATTAATAAAGATAGCATCAACTTCTTGCAAAATACGAACTTTTTCTGATGTAATGTCTCCTAAAATTCGAATAGCTAAACCTGGTCCAGGAAAAGGATGTCTACCTAATAAATCTTTATCTATTCCCATAGAAGTACCTACACGTCTAACTTCATCTTTAAAAATCATTCTAAGAGGCTCAACAATTTTTAATTTCATGAAATCAGGTAAACCACCTACATTATGATGACTTTTAATAGTAGCAGAAGGGCCTCCGTTTACTGAAACTGATTCAATTACGTCAGGGTATATGGTTCCTTGAGCCAACCATTTCGCATTTTCAACTTTAGAAGCTTCATCATCAAAAACCTCAATAAAAACGCGTCCTATAGCTTTTCTTTTTGTTTCAGGATCACTAATTCCTTCTAATGCATTTAAAAAACGATCAGAAGCATCTACACCTTTAACGTTTAAACCCATTCCTTCGTATTGTTGAAGTACACTTTCGTATTCATTTTTTCGTAATAAACCATTATTTACGAATATACAGTGTAAATTTTCACCAATAGCTTTATGTAAAAGAACACCAGCTACAGTAGAATCTACCCCTCCAGAAAGTCCTAATATAACTTTATCATTACCTATCTTTTCTTTTAATCCATTTACAGTTGAATCAACAAAAGAATTAGGTGTCCAATTTTGCTGAACTTCAGCAATGTTCACTAAAAAGTTTTTCAATAATTTTGCGCCATCTGTAGAATGATAAACTTCTGGATGAAATTGAATAGCATAAGTAGTTTCTCCTTCTATTTTATAAGCAGCATTTTCTACATCATGAGTACTTGCTAATAAAACACCATTGCTAGGCAATTCTTTAATGGTATCTGAATGACTCATCCATACTTGACTACCTACAGAAATTTCTTTTAAAAAAGTTTCATCGCTTTTAATAAACGATAAGTTGGCTCTACCATATTCTCTTGTATTTGAGGGAGCTACTAGTCCACCTGAAAAGTGTGCTAAATATTGTGCACCATAACAAACTGCAAGAAGAGGTTTTTTTCCTCTTATTTTAGATAAATCTGGATGTGGAGCTTGTTCTGACCTAACAGAAGATGGACTTCCAGATAAGATGACAGCTCTAAAGGTATCTAAGTTTTTTGGTATTTTATTATAAGGATGAATCTCACAGTAGATGTTTAATTCCCTTACGCGACGCGCAATTAATTGTGTGTATTGCGAACCGAAATCTAATATAAGTACGTTGTGTTGTTGCATCCGCAAAAATAATAGTTTGATTTTATTTTTGCGGATATTTTTTATAGATTTTAATAACGATATACAATTGCATTAATATTCATTCCAGCTCCTACAGATGCTAGGATAATTACATCTCCTTTTTCTAATGTTTGATCTTCTAGTTTATTTTTTAAAACTAAATCTAATAAAGTAGGTACTGTTGCCACCGAACTATTTCCTAATGTATGAATACTCATAGGCATTATATTTTTAGGAACAGGCATCTTATAGAGTTTGTAAAAACGTTTTAAAATAGCTTCATCCATTTTTTCATTAGCTTGATGAATGAAAATCTTTTTTACTTCATTAATAGGAATATTGCTTTTATCTAAAGCAAATTTCATTGCATTAGGTACACTAGTTAAAGCAAATTCGTATATTTTACGGCCATGCATTTTAATGTATCGAGTATTCGAATTTTCAGTTTTATTATACGAATGGCCGAAAAATAAATGATACCCTTCGTCTTTAGCAAACGTTTGCGAAGCATGACTTAAAATTCCGTTATCATTAGAAGAGGTTGAAGGCTCAATTATACAAGCACCTGCACCATCACTATAAATCATAGAATCTCTATCATGTTCATCAATAACTCTAGATAAAGTTTCTGTACCAATAACTAATATTTTTTTAGCCATTTCTGCTTTAATAAAAGCTTTAGCTTGAATTACACCTTCTATCCAACCAGGGCATCCAAAAAGAATATCATAAGCTACACAATTAGGGTTTTTAATACCTAATGAATGTTTTACTCTAGTAGCTAAACTAGGTACTATATCACTTTGAATAGCATCACTTCTTACATCACCAAAATTATGAGCAAGTATTATATAATCTAATTCTTCCGGATCTATTTTGGCGTCTTCTATAGCTTTTTGCGCAGCAAAAAAACCTAAGTCTGATGAGTTAAGATCACTTTTAGCATATCTTCTTTCTTCAATACCTGTAATCGATTTAAACTTTTCAATAATTATTGTATTCTTAGTATCAAAAGAACTACCATCTGTGTTTAAAAATTGATTTTCATTAAATTTTGAATTCTCTTTTTTAATAGTTGGAATATAGCATCCTGTACCTGTAATTACTGCTCTCATTGCTAAAATTTTTTAAACTAAGCTAACAGCAAATAAACAAGAATTAGCCTATGAAACCTATTAATTATAAACAAGATGTTTTATTTTTGTTAAATTCTGATTTTATGTAATTGAAATTATCAAATCAATAATTTTAATAATGAAAAATTATTGATTTTGTAATCTTATTTTGTTGAGTATAATGCTTTCAAGTAATCACAATTAAAATTATAAAAAAGAACTATCAAAAGAAAAAGGTAGGAGGGATCCTAGTGATTCAACTTTTATAATTTTTCCTATTTCTCCCATAAAAATAATTTGAATGGGTTCTTTTTGATTGAATTCATATTCATATAAAGTTTGCCTACATGCACCACAAGGCCCTACAGGTTTATTAACAGTATGCTCTAAAGAAGCAGCACTAATGGCTATTTTTTTGACAATTAAACCAGGATATTCAGAACTAGCTTTCCATATAGCCACACGTTCTGCGCACATACCAGAAGGATAAGCTGCATTTTCTTGATTATTACCACTAACGGTTATTCCATTGTCTAATAGTAATGTGGCACCAACATTAAATTTAGAATAGGGAGCATATGCTTTTTTTCTCGCAATTACAGATAGTTCAATTAAGTTTCTATCTTCTTCTTCAAGTTCAGATATGTCATTAAAAATATATCCATTCGAAGAGATATCAATTTTTTTCATTTAAAAATTTTTAGACAAAAAAACAGTCTTAAATTAAGACTGTTTTAAATTATGTTACTAAAGTACAAAAATATTATTTTTAATAATCATCATATATTTCTCCAATATCAAAAGCCAAAGAAAAACGTAATGTGTTTTCTAGTGGGTTATTAACATCAGAGGTGTTTATAAGATAAGAAAGGTCAACAGAAAAAGCTTGAGCAGTAAAACCTGCACCTAAAGTAAAGAATTTTCTATTTCCTTTGGTTTCACTTTCATTAAAATAACCAGCTCTTAAAGCAAAAGCATTATTATAAAGATATTCAGCACCCAAAGACCAATTTGTTTCTCTCAATTCTTCTCCAAAACTTCTATCTACTAAAGAAGTAAACATACCATCAAACCATCCTCTTGTAGAATCTGTTCCACTAGAAGGAACTAATAATTTTCTAAATTCTAAATTAAGACCTAATGTATTAAAATCGTCAAAGATGAAGTCAAATCCACCTCCAATTTTTCCAATAGTAGGAATAAAGTTTTCTTCTCCAGGAGTATATTCTACTTTAGGCCCAATGTTAGCTACATTAATACCTATACGATATCTACCATTAAAACTTCCATAACTCTCTTCATCAGATTGGTAGTATGCAGAAAGATCAACAGCAAAAGAATTAACAGCTTCTAAAGTATCATCTACATCTAAGTTTGAATTAATGTATTTAAGACCTACTGCCATTGAAAATCTTTCACTTAATTTTAAAGAATAATAACCAGAAATAGCAAGTTCTGTAGGGTTTATACTTCCCGTACTTGTTCCGGTATCACTTGTTAAATCGATTCTACCTAAAGAGAAGTATTTGAAATCTGCACCCCAAGCACTATTTTCATCAAACCTATTCACTACAGAAATATTACCAGCAAAAATATCATCTGTTAAATTACGTAACCATGGTACATAACTTAAACCGACACTTAATTTGTTTTTATTAAAAGCAATTTTAGCTGCATTATGAAATAGAGAAAAAGCATCAGAAGATGTAGCAACACCTATATCTCCCATACCTCCGGCTCTTGCATCGGAGTTTATTTGTAAGAATGGTAAAGAGGTTGTAATTGCTCTAGAATCTACTTGAGCACTAATTTTTACTTGATAAATAACTAATAATGTGAATAGTATTATTTTTTTCATTTTTGGTTGTGACATTTTTGACAAATATATGATTTTATTATAGGATAACTAATTTTTCGTATTTTTCTGATGACAAATTATTTATTGTCGAGGTAACTTTTATTTTATATATATATACACCTTTCCCAATTTTATTTCCGAAGTCATCTAACCCATTCCATGTAATAGATCTAGATAATCCTCCAGTTGTTTGTATGGCTTGATTCATGGTCTTTACTAATTTTCCAGAAATAGTGAAAACTTGAATTTGAACATTTAAAGGTTCGTTAGGTCTATTGTGATTAAACCAAAATTCTGTGTAATTAACAAAAGGGTTTGGATAATTTAATACATTATTTAGTATTAA
>CALISK010000367.1 GCA_938041625.1 uncultured Tenacibaculum sp.
ACTTTTTTCGATCCTAATGTTGCTTTTAATTTTATGAATGATTACATAGACAATAACGTAACTATAGGAAAATCTGAAAAAGTAATTTTATCTAATAGAGAAAAAGAAATTTTACAATTGATAGCAAATGGTATTACATCTAAAGAAATTGCAGAGAATCTTTTTATAGCAAAAACAACTGTAGATACCCATCGAAAAAATATGATTCGTAAGTTAAATTTAAGTAACGGTAATGAGTTGGTTAAGTATGCTATAGATAAGAAATATCAATTTTAAGCCTTTCTAGTTTATTTTTTAAACTACTCATTATCATAAAATTTTATAAAATATAGTTTATTACCACTTATTTAATATGAGAACTATTCTTTTTTAACTATTTACAAAATATTTTACCTCTTTAAAAAGGTTAAAAACTGTATTGATAAATTATTTTATATTTTAGTAGACTAAAATTGGGGGACTACTATTATGTTAAAACATGCTTTTTTATGCATTATTTTATGCTATTTCATAAATGCTTGTCATTTAAAAAAATCAGAAAATGATTCTAATGAAAAAGTTACAAAATTTCAAAAGAAATCTTCTTTAAATCCTGATTCTACATATACCTATTTAAATCAATCTAAGAATTTAATCAAAGAAAGTGATATACAAGATTCTTTAAAAGCAGAAAACAATTATTTATTGGGACACTACTTTAAATCGAAAGGAAAGATTGACAGTGCTGCTATTTATTTTCATAAGGCTACCGATTTTATAGCTGATTCAATTAAACATGATAGAGAAGCTAATTATTTTTATTATAGTTGGAATGCATACTTAGTTCAAGATAAATATGGCGATTGTTTTTCAATAATAGATAAACTAAAGTCAAAGTTGAAAAGTGAAAACTCAGATAATTTACCTTTAGTTTATTATATGTATGAAAACACATATAAAGCAAATCAAGATTATAAAAAAGCATTAGAAATTAATATACTACAAATTGATGCTCTTAAGAAATCACAAAATACTGAAGAAGACGTTAGAGAGGCTTTAATTGTTCAAGCACAATACAAGTATAAAAATGGGGAGATAAAAGAATCTGGTAAAATATTAGATAGCCTAATTAATATTGAAAATCAGTTAAATTTAAGTACAAAGTATAATTTATATAATGAAGTAGGAATCCATTCTTATTATGAAAAAGAATATGCTAAAGCTTTAAAAAGCTATTTAAAAGGTTTAAAAAACCTACAAAAGATGGAGCCTAGTGACTACAAAAACAATGAATTATCTGGAACTTATGTAAATATTTCTGATGCTTATTTAAAACTTAGAGACCTAAAAAAATCTTCAATTTATTTAGATTCTGCTACTACTATAAATTTATCTAAAATTAGAGGAGATAATCAAAGAAATATTTTAAAACAACAATTTGAATTTGCTTCGTTAACAAATAAAAATTTTTCCAAAGTATATAATTATTTAGACTCTATATATAACTATCAAGAAAGTAAATACACTAAAAAATATACAAATGAATTAGTAGCTCTAAAAAAATCTATTAACAATGAAAAAAGAACCTTAGCAGAAAAAAAAGATTTAGAAATAAAAAATTTAAAGAGACTCTTTTTTCTATCCGCTATATTAGTACTTATTATCGTTGTTAGTATTTTACTTTACAAACAAAGACAATATCGATTTGAAAAACGTAATATTCAAATGCAACAACGTTTGTTAAGGTCACAAATGAATCCTCATTTTACTTTTAATACATTATATGCGATACAAAATGAAATACAAGAAAATCCGGATAAAGCAACTAGCTACTTATTAAAGTTTTCTAGATTATTAAGATTAATTTTAGAAAATTCTACACAAAACTTTGTATTATTAAATGAAGAATTAGAAGCGTTAAAAAAGTATATTCAACTACAAAAATTTAGATTTCCAAATAAATTTGAATTTGAAATTGACTTATTAAATGTTGAAGAAGAAGATTTTATTTTTATTCCTCCAATGTTAATACAACCGATGATAGAAAACAGTATTGAGCATGGTTTTTCTGGAATAGATTATGTAGGAAAAATAAAACTAACTTTAGAGTTAAAAAATAACTTTTTAAAATGTATCATTGAAGATAATGGAGTTGGCTTTAATATTACAAGTAAAGATAAAGAAAGATCTACTTCTACTCTACTCATAGATAAATATTTAAAGAATTCAACAAAAAAAGGAATTGAAATCATTAATAAATCAAATAATAATAGCCATCAATCTGGCGTTGTCGTTAAACTAAATATCCCTTATAAATTAACAGAAAATGATTAAAGCAATATTAATAGATGATGAAGCTCATGTAAGGTCGGATGTAGCTAAAAAAATTGCAACTAATTTTAACGACAAAATCACAATCATAGCAGAAGCAAATAGTGTTGCAAGTGCAAAAAAAACGATAGAGGAAAAAAAACCAGATTTAATATTTTTAGATGTTGATCTTGGAGATGGTACTGGATTTGATGTTTTAAAAAATACACTGTACAAAGACTTTGAGGTTATTTTTATTACTGGCTATGATAAACATGCTTTAAAAGCAATAAAAGTGGGTGCTTTAGATTATATTTTAAAACCTATAGATGAAATAGAATTTGTAGAAGCTGTAAATAAAGCTATTGAAAATAAAAATAAAGAAAGTCATTTAGAAAAACTAATTGAAATTTCAAGCGAATACTTTAGTGGAACGAAAAATAAAAGAGTTATCTTGAAAACGACAGATAGTGTCTATGCCATTTATGAAGATGATATTTTTTATTGTAAATCAGATGGTAATTACACAACTTTTTTCACCACTCAACAAGATAAAATTGTAGTTTCTAAACCTATAAAAAAAATAGAAGAAATTCTTACAGAAACTATTTTTATTCGCTGTCATCAATCATACATTGTTAATAAAAAACAAGTAGTTAAATATAGTAAGCAAGGTTATTTAATTTTAAATTCAGATATTAAAGTCCCTGTATCAAGTAGAAGGAAAGAATATACTTTAAAAAAAATTTTTTAAATCTTAAATATCGAATATGAATATTTTAGTTTCAAATATGAAAACAACAATAGCACTTGAATAAAAATACAAAATATTCAAAAAAAATAATTTAATATTATAGTTTTTAATCTTTTAAAATTAATAGTTATGAACTTTTTAAAAAGTATTTTAATAGTATTATGTTTTCTTTTTCTTTCATGCAACGATAATGTAGATGATTTAGTAACGAATTTAGATGAAAGTAAACAAATAAATAAAAAAGTAAAAAAAGAAATAATTATAACTAATAAAACTAGTTATAATAGCTCTTTTAAAAAGAAATTAGAATGGGTATCTTATATTTCTGCTCAAGTAATTGGAGGAAATAACCAAGCAGCTTTAAATGAATTACAAAATAAATTAAATGGTAGAAATAAAATTTCTTTAAAAGAATTATTAGGTTCTCAAGTGCCAAATAACTCTCCTTTTAAACTTGCTTTTATAAATATTCTTTCTGGTTATATTAGAGTAGATTTAAACCCTAGAGCACCAGGCCCTGTTCATGGTAATCAATCTCCACCACGACCTATTACTGTTGCTGCTCAAATTATAATAGATTCAGACTTCCCTTCAGGAACATCTGTTTTTCCATCCCCTTTCCCTAAACCTAATCCTACTATTACAGTTGAAGCATTGGCGAATTCATTCATAAATCAAGTAACCATTCATAATTGTGTTGAATTATATTTCCCTAGAGGCCTAAAATTATCTCTAAGTGGTAATCTTAATTCAATAATATCTACAGCTCACCCTTTAAATAATGATGGGTTTAATACAGGGTATTTACAATTTAAGCAACTTACATTAGAGGATGAAATAGATGCCCTTTTAGGAGAATTCAATAATACTTTTTTAGTAAATTCAAATTTTTTATCTAATAAATTATATCATAATATTATTGTTGCTAGACCTTATAGAGATACTGATGTTCCTTTTCCTAGTAATTGTTCATATTCTAATTATCTTATAGATTTCACCACATTCTTGAGGAATTAAATTTTTAAATAAAATAATATAATTAAACTCTTTAGATTTTAATCTAAAGAGTTTTTTATTTAGAATGATTAACGAATATGAAATAAACAACAACACCTATACAAAAGGCATTGTGTTATTTGCAAAAAAAACACACTTTTATTGTGAAATACAACCTAATCTCCTGTTAAAAATCACATTTAATCAAAAGTTAAAAACATATATTATGAAAAAATTATTAATCATAGGTAAAGCATTAAACAAAAATGAACAGCAAGAAATCACTGGTGGAAGAAAAATAATACAACCTTTTGTGTGTACCGCAGGTTATTTTATTCAAGCAGAAGAAACTTGTGCTATAGGATACCATTTACACCCACAAGGTCATTGTATTTGTTGTCGTGATTAAATTTTAGTATAAGAATCAACTACCAACCTTTATACAAAAGACATAAATTTTGAAGGTCTTAAACTATCAAGATAATTAACCATATTTAAAATAAGAATCATGAAAAATTTATTATCAATAGGAAAAACATTAAGTAAGGCTAAGCAACAAGAAATTACAGGAGGAAGAGAACTTATTCGTATTGACACACGTAGTTGTGCAGATGTTTGTAGAGCTGCTACATCACCTATGAGATGTGTAAGACCTCACTGTATTTATTTTTGTGATGGTAATGGTGGATATAATATTGCGTAAAAAAGAAAAGTATAATTCAATTCAATTAATCACATTAGTTTATAGAAGGGAGATTTTCAGGGAATTCAAAAATGTAATTACCAGTTGTCTTTGAACTAATCAAATTAAGTAAAGTGAACTTAGGTTCACTTTACTTTTATTT
>CALISK010000368.1 GCA_938041625.1 uncultured Tenacibaculum sp.
TAAACTATTAGATATACCAAAATGATTTATTAAACAATGTGCTAAAAAACTTTTACCACAACCTCCAGGTGCATTTATGAAACAAAGTTCGCTTTCATCATTTACAATAGCGTCAAATATTGTTAACTGTTCATCGTTTAAGTTATTTCTAGTATATTTTTTATTTATTGAATTATCATTGGAAATGTCTAATAAATAATCTTTTTCTGTAAAAGGTAAAACACAATCATCCATTGTTGTATTTAACTTTAAAAGATGATTATGTAAAATTGATAACAATTTTTTTTTTCTGTAAGACATTGGATTTCCATTCATCTCTGGTGTTAAAGCTGTAACATAATCATCAAAAAATTGTAAAGGGTTATGAATAACAAACTCTGTAATTAAAAAACAAAAATGTGACCTTAACACATGAATATTTGTAATATTTATTGCAATTTCTTCCATAGATTCAACTGCAATATCACCTTGTTCTATTAAATTAAGTTTTTTACAAGCTAACGCAAAATTATCATAAACAACGTTATTAACAGTTCTTAAGTCTTCAAAAGAAGTTGCACCTTTTTTCACTTTTAGTAATAACTTTAAGTAATATAATTCTCCATGTTTGTGTGTTATTGCTGGCATACTGCCTACACACGGACATTTTTTTCTTATTGACCAGGTACCATTATCATTTTTATCATATTTATAGTAGTAAGGAATTTCAATATATAATAACTTTCTTGCTTTAGCATCATATCTATTTAGTTTAAAATATGCTAAAAGTGTAGATCTAAAATCTGGTGCATTTTCAGTAACTTGTCCAGTTGATGAATAAACGGTTTGTTCGTTTTGTAAATGAAGTTGCAAATCAATAACTGAATGAGAAACACTAAACATTTCATAATGCATAAGTTTCCAAGCAGCTTCAAACCCAGATAAATACCTACTTTTATAATGTTGTTCAATTTCACTGTAAGTAGTTTCTGAACTTTGGATTGAATAATTTAGAGTTGGATTTCCTTTTGTAATATATTTCGTAATATACTTAACACCAAGATAATTGTTAACATGTTTAACGTTTATATGTGCGTTATAATATTTTAAAAGTATTTTATTATAAGAAACAACTTTTTCATTTCCAACAACTTCACCATTAACTAAAACTTTATTAGAATTACTTCTCTTATAAACAATTCTATTATTTTCTACATCAAAATATGAAGTTTCTGTATAATTAATTGGAAAACGTTTGTTACATTTATCACTTTTACGTATATTATCTTTTGGTAAGCAATAAGCTTTATTACAACTATGTATCATTTGTGTTTTAACAATGTGATGTAAAAGTGGATCTTCTTTTTCATTTGGTATTTCAGCACTAATATATTTATCAATATTATCTTCTGTAAATTTTGTTTTTGTGCGTAATAGAATATGCGCGTGTGGAAGTCCACGCTTTTGAAATTCAATTGTATATACAAAACTTAAAACTTCACCAAAAATCTTTTCTTTTGTTATTTTCTTTAACATATCTTTAAGTCTTATTCTAAAAACTCTGTTTACTAATAAAGGATCGTCAAACGGTTCCATTGGAGGAATTAAATTTTCTCTAATTTCTTTCCATTCTGGATTAGCTGTAAATGTTATAAAAAGTTGTGGAGGTCCAAATTTGCTAAATACAGACATTGCTTTTTTATAAATTTGTTTCATCTTTCTTTCACCATAAGGAAAAGAACTTGGTATTACTATAACTTTATTGTATGGTTTTTTAGATTTTTTTGAATGATACTCAATAACATTTTTATACTTACCAACATGTAATTTTTTTTGATTATTATTATAATAATTTAAAAGATTTTGTTCCCATCGAATATACATATCAATAAGGTATTCATGGCAAAGTTTTCCACTAAAATGTAATTGTTCAAAATCATCATCTCTTCTCTGAACTCTAGCTTTATTGTACTCATATAAAGTTATATTTTTTCTAGTATTGTTATTATGTTTCATGTTAAATTTAAAACCTCCTTCACCATTTGGAAATAATAACATATAATGCATAGGTTCGTAACTTTCCGAAAATTGGCTAATCACTTTAGTTTTGCTCACACCATTAACAGGTTTTATATTTATAGTAATTGGTCTTATATTTCCTAAACCATTAATTAAAGCAGCATATCCTCCATCTTTTGGAAGTGTTGACAATCTTGAATCAGAATCTAGAGGTACTAATTCAAATACATTTGTTACATCAGCTCGATCCTTATTTTGCACAATTTTTTGAACATAAGCGTTTTTTTCTAATATAATTTGTAATATATCAATTATCTGACCATCACAATTCCTACCAATATCCATTCTTCTTTCTTTTTGTGATGGAACATCATATGTGTGAATTTGTGCAAAACATGGTAATTCAGAATCTCTTGGAAAAATACTTGTTGGAATAATATGCGAAATTCTACCCGAAGCTTGTAAACAATATCTTCCCTTGTGTCTTTCCAATTCTTTATCAAACTTTACTAAACTATGTGTTAACGCAAATAATCTATTGTAATTTAAAATCTTATCCACAAACTTTCTATTTTTAAAAAGTTCTCTTAAATTACTATTAAATTTAATTTTTTTAAGTTTTATTTTATTTAATCCACAACATGCTGTAAATTTTCTAGCCGAATTTAGTTCCTCTTTAAAATATTTAGCATTACAGTAAACACATTTCTGATCTAATGGTGACATAATAAAAGTTTTTTCTTGACTTTTACTTACTAAATCATCATAAATTCTTCTTTTGTCTTCTTTTGTAAGATATTTTCTTTTTCTTTTTTTATTGTTGAAAATACTATCTACTTCTTTTAATAAAAGTTTAATGCTTTTTTTTTTCTTTTGTTTTTTTTCGTTTTTTTTAAAACACATTTTAATTCATTTGTGAATTCATCCTGATTATATTTATCTATTAAATGTTCAACTTCAGTAAAATCTTTATCAATATAAACTTCATTATTGTGAAAAGCATTATCAAAATCATCACTAATATCCACCATTATGATTCACAAAAATAAAATTTAAATAAAAATACGCCATGTTTTATTATCATAATTATATAAAAAATTAATCATATATTATGTAATAAAAAATATTTTTAATATATTATGTAAATAAAAAATATAAAATAAAATTTTGCTTATATTATGTAACCAATTAATTCAAACATAATATATAAATATTTATATTTAATTATTATAAAATATTACCTTCATCATCAACGTTTTCCGTATATGATACTGTATTTGTTTTTCTTCCTCTTTTAGAGATAACTGTTTTAGTTTTAGAAGTTGAACTTTGAACACTTTCTGCTAAATTATTTGTTTTTTTTGTCTTTTTAGTTTGCCTTTTACTTTTGTTTTGACTGATTATTTTTCTTTTTGACTTATTTCCTGAATTTTCTTTATTAACATCAAATGGAAAATTAATATCTTTTAACTTAGAATCGATACCGTTTAACTTAATCATAAATGCCAATAATAGTGAAGATTCATTATTTACTACATCATTTTTATCACAGTCTGGAACGTGTACTTCGTGAAATATACATGCAGGTATTAAAAGGACCTCTCCTTCTTTTAAAACACAATATCTTTTATACTTCTTTTTGTATTTTGTATGTGCCTGATAATACGTCTTAATCAGGTCTTCTTCTGAATGCGTTTGAAGATTTCTTACTTTTATAAAATACGCAGGTAATAAACCATATGAAGAAAAAAATATACTATTTCCTATTAGTTG
>CALISK010000369.1 GCA_938041625.1 uncultured Tenacibaculum sp.
AAACATGGGAGATCAATATATTTTTAATCATTTTAATGGCTCTCAGGATTTTGTTTCATCAACCCCAAATCAAGGTTTTATTAAGCAAAAAATATTTACTAATAGTATAATACAAGATGCGTCTTTTATAGCATTACGTAACGTTAATCTAGGATATAATTTTTCTCAAGACTTACTATCGAATATAGGTTTTACAAAAGGAAGAATTTTTGTTACAGGGCAAAACCTAATGTATTTAACAGCAGATAATTATACAGGTTTTAACCCTGAGTCAGTAAATACTACAAAACCAGGTACTTACGGGTATCAAAGAGCAGGTTCACCAGTTTTTAGTACTGTATCTATTGGAGTAAACATAGAATTTTAACACAAAACACAGATGAAAGCAATAAAAAGTTTATTAATCGTACTATTTATAACGACATACATTTCTTGTGATGAAGATTTTTTAGATCCAGTTCCAGATTCTGTGTTGTCTAGTGCAAGCTATTATACAACACCAGAACAAATAGAAACAGCTGTTGTTAATATTTACGACGCAATACAAGGAGTGAATTCAACCAGAACTACCGATAATCATGGTATTATGTATGAGTTTTACTTAACTGAAATGAGAAGCGATAACACTAGAACAAAAAGCACAGAAGGGGAAGCGGCACAGTTTGAAAATTATACAATAGAAGCTAACAATGGTATTGTTGCAGATTATTATGCAAGTTTTTACAATGTTATATTTAGAGCTAATGTTATTTTAGAAAATTTAAGTGCAGGTGGAGATTCAGCAAATAAATTTGAAGCAGAAGCTAAATTTTTAAGAGCTTATGCTTACTTTAATTTAGTACGTTTATATGGAGAAGTTCCTTTAGTAGAAAAAGTGATTACTCCTGAAGATAAAGAAACTGCATATACAAGAGTAGCCACTTCTACCATATATAACCTTATAGTTAACGACTTACAAACTGCAGTAGCAGGGTTAGACGATAGTAGTAAATATAGAGCATCAAAAGCGGCAGCAGAAACGCTATTAGCAAAAGTGTTTTTAACGCTTAATAGGTATGGTGAAGCACAAAGTTTATTAGAATCCGTTATGAATCCTGCAAGAGGTTTTAGTTTAGAAAATAACTTTAAAGATGTTTTTTATAATGAAGGAAATAATGAAATCATTTTTGCTATTGGTTATTTAGGAGATTCTCAAGATAGTCAGAATTTTTCTGCAGAATGGTTGAATGCTGTAGGAAGAACTAGTGGAGTAAATTACGTGACTGATGAAGCAAAAGTAGCATTAGATGCATTAGGAGGTAATAGAACAATGTTTTCGTATAGAGTAGATGTTGCTCAAGCTACACAAAATCAAGTTGCAAAATATTTACCAGACGGAGATACCAGTTTAGGAATTAATCCAACATCTACTGATCCTACAAAAGCAGGTAATGACTGGATAGTTTTACGTTATGCAGATGTATTATTAATGCATGTAGAGGCGATTATGGGAGATTCACAATCTATAACAAGTTCTAATGCCTTAAATTCTTTTCAGCAAATTAGAAATAGAGCAGGTTTAACAACTAGTGTAACTAGTATTTCTAAGCAAGAATTAATGGATGAAAGAAGAGTAGAGTTAGCTTTTGAAAATCATAGACTATTTGATTTAATTAGAATGGAAGAAGCGGTCAATGTATTGGGGGCTTTTTCTAGTGCTAATAATTATAGTTTTTCTTCAACAGATTTATTATTACCAATTCCACAAAGAGAAAGAAATTTAAGTAATGGTTTATTAACTCAAAACACAGGATATTAATCTAATAATAAATAAAATGAGAAATCTAAATATTTTATATTCAGAAAAGATTTTTTCTATATTAAAGGTCTTATTAATAGTTGTAATGATATTCAATTTTGCTTCTTGTGAAGATAATAATTTACCAGAAGTAGGCTCTATAACAGATGTAACACCTCCATCCGCATCATTCTCTGCTACTCAAGGTGAAGGTTCAGGAGATGAATGGAAAAATTATCGTTTTTCAAACAAATCTAATAGTGCAACAATGTTTCTATGGGATTTTGGAAATGGTAATACTTCAACAGATTTCGAACCAACTACAACTTATTCAGGAGAAGGAACCTATACGATAACGCTAACAGTTGAAGATAATTTAGGAGTTATAGATACTCATTCTGAAACAATAGAAGTTGTAAAGCCTGCGGCACCACAAACACCAGATCCAATTTTAGTTAATACCGATTTTAATAAAATAGCTAAATTAGGAGGGAGTGATTGTACTTGTTCAGGATGGAATAATGATGATATTGGAGAGCAAGGAGAGTCTAGTTCGGGTAATGGTTCTGATGTAATTAAGTTTGATAATAATGAACCAGATCATGCATACCAAGAATTTGAGGTAGTGCCAAATGCAGACTATACTATAGTCATGGTAGGTTCTTTTAAACCAATAGATACACCTCCAGGATCTTTTCCAGGGAGTATGCTTGAGGTTAGAGTTTTAGCAGGTTCAGGTTACAATACTGGTTATACTCCTACATATTACACTACAGCTCCAGAATATCCTAAATCGGGTTATGGTTATACAACAGTTGGTCAAGTGGAAGATGCTGCAAATAACCTTACTGTTGAAGCTATTTCTAATCCAGGAAATACAGATTATAATACTTACACTTACACGTTTAATGCAGGAAATAATAATAGTGTTGCTTTATTTGTAAGAGGTATAGGAGGAGCTTCTGGTGGAAGTTATGATTATAATAATGGAGATGAAGAAATAAGACTCGATTCTGTTACTATTACAGCTAATTAATTTATAGTAATTTTTTGATGATTAAAAATAGAGATATAATTTTTTTAATTTTAAACCTTTTGTTTTCAGTAACTATAGTTTGTCAAACTATAGTTACTGGCTCAAAGGAAAAAAAGAAGAAATTTAAATTACCAAAAATAGACCTAAGTCATTGGAAAGT
>CALISK010000370.1 GCA_938041625.1 uncultured Tenacibaculum sp.
ATCTACAGCAACTCTTTTTAATGCTTCTAGTCTGTTTGGTTTTAAATCTTTTGCTAACATACTAGCAGATACATCTATTGCCATTACAATATCAATCCCTTTATTTGTTTTTGTTCTCTTACTAACAGAAACATTTCGAGGCCTTGCTAAAGCAATGATAAGAGAAGATAAAGCAAGTAGTCTGAATACATTTAAAAAAGGTTTTAATTTAGGTAAAACAGAATTACTAGTACTAAAACCTTTAATACTAGGTACCGATAAATGAGCATTGTCTTTTTTTCTACTTGAAAAAAACCAAAGCCCTAACAAAGGAATTAAACAAAAAAGCCATAAAAATTCTGGATTATGAAACTCGAAATTATTGAACATTTGTAACAGAATTATTTAATGTGTTTTTTAATAAAGGAATTGCTTCTACAATTGAATATGAGATAAGACCAGCAAGAACTATAATCATTAAAATTGTTATGATTTTTACTACTAGAGACGGTTTCTTTATAGTAGGCTTTTCTACTATAATTAAAGTGTCAGTAGTATTTTCATTACTTTCCTCTATAATATTTGGTTTTAAATCATCAATAATATTCTTTGCAATATTCCTATCACCTTCAATTTGATAAGCAAGTGGTTTCGATTTTGCAAATTTGACTAAATCTGCTTGCTTTAAAAGTTTTTCTAAACTTTGAATTGTTTCTTTTTCTGTTAATATAGATTCGGTGTCTTTAAAATCACCTAATGTTTCTATAAGTCCTTCGGTAGTTGTTTCTAAAGCAGGAATATGTAACTCTCTTTCAATATAATTTCTAACAATATTTGTCAGTTCACTATAGTATTGTTTGGTTTTATTGTTCTGCCATAATAATTTATTATCCAGTAATTTGAACCCTCTTAAAGCTTCTTGATATGGAGTTAAAAGTTGTTCACTAGTTTTAGCTTCATCATCTCTAGTTCTCTTAAGAGCAAAATAAAGTACAGTACTTACTAATATTAAAATACCTAGAACCCAAAATACGATATGTTTATAATCGGCAAATCGATAAGGTTCCCCTTTAATTCCTTTAATTGGGAATTTTTTAATTTTTGTAGTGTCTACTGCTATTGTAGCAACGTTTATTAATAAACTATCTGTAAGATGCGCTTGGTTTTGTATGAAAATTTGTTGTTGAGGTATATAGTGAGAACCACTATCAAAGCTTGTCAATATATACTTTTGAATTAATTTATTTTTTATAGTATCTAATTTTAAGCTATCAACAACTTCAATTCCTTTTAGTTGTAATTTAGGAATGATTACGTTCTTAGTCTCATTTATAGAAATTTTATATTGAAACTGTTCCCCTATACGAATGTTTGTTGTGTCTACTTCAACTTTAACAGATGTATTTTGCGAGGTAGCTACTAGAGAGTAAAAGAATATAATGTAGAATAATAGTTTTTTCACTTTATGCCTTGTTTTTAAAATAGCTTAATAACTTTTTTACATAACTTTCATCAGCTCTAATGCTAATAGTTCCCAATCCGCTTTTTTTAAATGAGGTTTTAAATTCGTCTTTTAAACGTAAAGCATTGGCTTTGTATTTTGTTCTTACTGATTTAGAACTCGTATTAATTAATTGTATTTCACCAGTTTCATTATCTAACATAGGTACCATTCCTAAATTAGGAATTTCTTCGTCAAATTGATCATAAATTCTGATACCTGTTAAGTCGTGTTTGTTTCCTACAATTTTTAATGTTTTTCTGTAATTTTCATCCATAAAATCTGAAAGCATGAAAACGATTGTTTTCTTTTTCATTACTCCAGATAAAAATTTTAAGGCTTCATTAATATCTGTTTTTTTACTTTTAGGCTTAAACTCTATTAATTCACGAATAATTCTAAGAACGTGGCTTTTCCCTTTTTTTGGAGGGATATATAATTCCATTTGGTCAGAAAATAAAATTAATCCAACCTTGTCATTGTTTTGAGTAGCAGAAAAAGCTAAAGTAGCAGCTATTTCTGTAATAGTATCTTTTTTAAATTGTAAAGAAGTACCAAAAAGTTCAGATCCAGAAATGTCTACCATTAACATCATAGTAAGTTCCCTTTCTTCTTCAAAAACTTTTATATAGGTTTCATTATAACGAGCAGTAACGTTCCAATCAATAGCTCTAATATCATCACCATATTGGTATTGACGAACTTCAGAAAAGGTCATACCACGTCCTTTGAAGGTGGAATGATATTCACCTCCAAAGATATGGTTAGACAAACGTTTTGTCTTTATTTCTATTTTACGAACCTTTTTTAATAATTCTTTGGTATCCATAAATTAATTTAACCATTCTAAAGGTAATGGTGGTAGTTCTAATTCAGTCTTTACTGATTTTTTATTGATTGAAAATAATGGAGCTTCTTTTACAGATAAATTCACATTATTTTTTTCTCCTATCTCTTTAATAACAGTTTTCATGCTTCTTTGTTGGCATAATACCAAGTGATTCATTTCAACATTAGAATCTGTAGCTAAATCAAAGCAATCAACAAAAAAAGAAGGCTCATTATCTTTATAAACAATAGCTTCTGTGCTCTTGTTTATGCTAGTTTCTAAAATTTCTTTTTTACCTGTTAGTGTTTTGTACGTTGTTAATTTAAAAGTCATAGTTTTAAGCAAAATTTTTAAGTTATACTGATGTTTTTCTTTATTAGCGATTTTTTCGGGGGATAAATTTATTTAAGGTACTTGAATTTCGTTTATAATAGTATTAATAATATCTAATGAAGTCATGTTCTCAGCTTCAGCTTCATAAGTAATTCCAATTCTATGACGAAGAACATCGATTGCCATAGCACGAATATCTTCTGGTATTACATAGCCTCTTCGTTTAATAAAAGCATAACATTTAGCAGCTTTGGCTAAAGAAATACTACCACGAGGAGAAGAACCAAAACTAATTAATGGTTTTAGTTGTGGAAGATTGTATTTTTCTGGATAACGAGTTGCAAAAATAATGTCAAGGATATATTTTTCTATCTTCTCATCCATGTAAACCTCATTTACTGTTTCTCTAGCTTTAATTATTTGATCTATAGATACTACAGGGTTTACTTTACCAAAGCTATTGTTTAAGCTTTGTCTCATTATTAGTTGCTCATCATGTAATTCAGGATAACTGATAACTGTTTTTAACATAAAACGATCCATCTGAGCTTCAGGTAAAGGATAAGTTCCTTCCTGTTCAACAGGGTTCTGAGTAGCCATTACTAAAAAAGGTTCGTCTAATTTAAAAGTTTCATCACCAATGGTAATTTGACGTTCTTGCATTGCTTCAAGAAGTGCAGATTGAACTTTGGCTGGAGCACGATTAATTTCATCAGCAAGTACAAAATTGGCAAAAATTGGACCTTTTTTGATTGAAAAATCATTCTCTTTTACATTATAAATCATAGTACCAACTACATCAGCAGGAAGTAAATCAGGAGTAAATTGAACTCTGCTAAAACTACCTTGAACTGCTTTAGAAAGTGTGTTAATTGCGAGTGTCTTTGCTAGTCCAGGAACACCTTCAAGAAGAATGTGTCCATTTCCTAAAAGACCAATTAATAAGCGCTCTATCATTGTCTTTTGACCTACAATTGCTTTATTCATTTCAGTTGTAAGTACATCAACAAAAGCACTTTCAATTTCAATTTTTTCGTTAATAGCTCTTACGTCTACATCCATAAGTGAAAAATGTTATTGTTTATAATTTCGGTGAACAAAACTACAATAATAACATTTTTTTCGTTGTTAAAAGTAGGTTAAAGGTATATGATTAAATGATGTTTATTTTAAATGGTGTTTTTAAAATTATGTTTTATATATAAAATTAACATTTTTTTTAGGTATAAATAACTAAATTTAGCTTTTAATTCACAATTAATTAACTTAATAACCTATTTAAATCTTATTTAATCTATGAGAAAAAACACACTACTAAAAAAGTTTTTTTCCTTTTTACTATTATTTATATCAATTAATATTGTTTCACAAACAATAAAAGGGAAAGTAACTGATGCATCGGGGGAAAGTATTCCTTTTGCCGATGTTATTGAAAAAGGAACAACAAATGGTACTTCTACCAATGAAAATGGAGAATTTAGTTTAAAGGTAAAAAAAGTGCCAACAACTCTAACAATTTCTTCATTAGGCTTTTCAGGACTTGAAAAGAAAGTTACATCTTCTAATGGTTTTTTGACTATTGTTTTAAAAGAAGATTCAGATGTTTTAGATGAAGTTGTTATCTCTGGTTTAGCTAGTACAACTAAAAGATCTAATTTAGCAAATACTGTAGCTAGTGTATCTGCAGCAGATCTTACCCAAGTTACTGCGCAATCAGGTTTTGATACAGCTTTATCTGGTAAGTTTACAGGAGCAGAGATTAAAGCTAATTCAGGAGCGCCAGGAGGAGGAGTTTCTATGAGGTTAAGAGGTGTTACCTCAGTTTTTGGAGATCAACAACCTTTATTTGTTGTAGATGGTGTTTATGTAGATAATTCATCTATTTCTTCAGGAAACAATGTGGTAAGTCAAGCTTCTGGAGGAGGTAATACTTCTACAAATCAAGACGATGCTTCCAATAGAATTGCAGATATTGATCCTGAAGATATTGAAAATGTTGAAATATTAAAAGGAGCTTCTGCAGCAGCCTTATATGGTTCTAGAGCTGCAGGTGGGGTTGTAATTATAACGACGAAAAGAGGGAAACAAGGAAAACCTAGAGTTTCTTTTTCTCAAACAATAGGATTTAGAAGTCCAACAAGATTATTAGGATTGAGAGATTGGGATCAGTCTAAAATAACAGCTGCAGGAGGGCCTACTAATGCTACATTAAGAGATTATGAAGCTGAGTTATTTGATCACACAAGAGTTTCTAGAACTTCAAGGTTTACGACATCAGGAGGTTCTGAAAAAACAGATTACTTTTTTGGAGTAACTCATAAAGATGAACCTGGATTAGTAGATAATACAGGGTATGAAAAAACATCTTTCCGTTTAAATATAGGTCAAAAATTTACAGATAGATTTGATTTATATGTAACTACAAATTATATAAACTCTGAAGCAGATAGAGGTTTTTTTAATAATGGAAATGCTAATAGAACAGTTGGATATGCTTTGTCACAAACGCGTCCTTGGGAAAATTTATCAGCAGTAAATGGAGTTTTTCCAGCTGGAAGCCCAGGGTCAAATGTGCTAGAAACTGTTGCGTTAACTACTAACAGAGAAAATGTAAATCGTTTTATAGGAAGTGCAAAATCAAATGTTAAAATTATCGACACAGAAAAAAATAGTTTAAAATTAACCTTAGAAGCTGGTTTTGATCAATATACTTTAAGAACAACAAGTATTTTTCCAAGAGCGTTATCGTATTTTAGAGACCCTAGTACTTTAAAAGGAGCAGCGGTATCGGGTACAACGGTTAATACAAATTATAATTTATCTGCTTTTTTAATACATAACTTAAACTTGGATAGCGGGCTGCACTTTACAACTCAAGTAGGTACATTTTTTCAAGATTTTGACAGAAATACAGTAATAACTGTAGGAACAGGATTTAATGGGTCTTTAACAAATTTAAGTTTAGCTGAAAATTTATCAGCATCTCAGGTTGTTAGGTTACAGAATGATACAGGGTTCTTTGCACAAGAGGAGATAAATTTTGCAGATAAAATTATAGGTACCTTTGGTATAAGAGGAGATAGGTCTACAAATAACGGACAGTCTAATAAAATTTATTATTATCCTAAAGCTAACTTGGCAATTAACTTGCATGAATTTGATTTTTGGACATCAGAACTGGTAAGTAGATTAAAACCTAGAGTTGCTTACGGTGAAGCAGGAAGGTTTCCGAATTTTAACGATCAATTTACCTTAACTTCACCTCAGTTTATAGGAGGTAATTCAGGTTTAGTTCCAGGTACTTTTAGAGGGAACCCAGCAATAGACCCTGAACGTCAGAGTGAATTAGAATATGGAATAGATTTAGGTTTATTTAACAACAGAGTTACGGTAGAAGCTACTTTCTATAATAAGAAAATTGATGATTTAATTATTAGGGATCAAATACCTACTTCATCAGGGTTAACTACGGAAGCAAAAAACGCAGGTGCTTTAACTAATGATGGTATAGAGATTTCTATAAATGCAAATATTATAGAAAAAGAAGGTTTTTCATGGAGTACTAATGTAAAATGGTGGAAAAATAAATCTAAGATTACAAGGTTAGATGTGCCAGATTTTACCACTGGAGGATTTGCTGCTTTTTTGGGAACTTTTTTAATTCAAGAAGGGTCTAGTGCTACTCAAATCGTAGGTACTTATAATACAGCAGGGCTAACTCCTGAACAAATTGCAGAAATAGACCCAGATGCTGATGGTTTTGCAGTTTATGGTAACTCTGAACCAGATTTTCAAATGTCTTTACAAAACCAAATTAGCTATAAGAATTTCGACTTATCATTTTTATGGCATTGGAAAAATGGAGGAGATGGAATTAATTTAACTACTTTTTTATATGATAGTGCTGGAACTACATGGGATTATGATGATACAGGTTTAGACCCAACAGGAACATTAACAAATGGGCCATATAGACAAGCTCAAATAGGTCTTAGAAATACAACACCATTAATCGAAGATACTGGTTATATTCGATTACGTGAAGTGGGATTGTATTATACTTTTGATGATGTTGTTTTTAAAGGGTTTGAGAAAGTAAAAATAGGATTGTCAGGTAGAAATTTAATTAATATTTTTGATTATAATAGTTATGATCCTGAAGCCTCAAACTTTGGAAATAATGTTTTAGGTAATAATGTAGAGGTAACACCTTATCCTGCATCTAAATTTATCAATTTTCACTTAAATATTAACTTCTAAAAAGAAAGATTATGTTCAACAATAAATTATCAATATTATTTATGTTATTCGCAACTGTTTTTTTAGTAAGTTGTGATTTAGAAGAATTACCAAATGAAAATGCGCCAACAGTTGAGAGTTTTTCAGAAGATGCTTCACAGGCTGATGTACAATCTTTGGCAGTAGGATTAGAAGCGATTTTGAGGAATGATTTAGATTTTCACTATGAGACAGTAAGTTATTTAGGAAGAGAGTATTATGATTTAACAAATACAGACCCTAGATACACAGGAGAGATGTTAAAAGGGCCATTAGATAATAATGGGTTTTTAACAACTAGATCGTATTCTGCTTGGTATAGAATTGTTAAAGCTGCCAATGTATTAATCACTGCTGTAGAAAACTCAAATGCAGATTTTTCAGATAAAGTTAAGAATTCTTATTACGGATATGCAAATACTTTAAAAGGGTATGCTTTATTAATGGTTGCTAATCGTCAATATACAAATGGAATAAGAGTTGAAGTATCTAATCCAGATAATTTAGGTCCATTTGTAATGTACGAAGAAGCTTTAGTAGCTGTTAGAAAC
This sequence comes from uncultured Tenacibaculum sp., assembly GCA_938041625.1. GTDB lineage: Bacteria > Bacteroidota > Bacteroidia > Flavobacteriales > Flavobacteriaceae > Polaribacter. Next base: position 7,472 of record CALISK010000370.1, read on the forward strand.
TTGTTGGATAACGCAAATAGACAATTAAATACGGATTTAAAAGAATTTGATTTTCCTTTAAGTGGATTTGAAGATTTAAGAAAACCGTCATTAACAAATCCATCTTCATTAGAACCTTTAACTCCTAATGATTTTGCGGAGTTCAATAGAGCTATAGCAGCTAGAGTAGCGTTATATCAAGGTAATAAAACAGAAGTTTTATCATTGTTAAATGATTCTTTTTTGAACCTAATGGGAGGAGGCTTTACAGGGGCAAAGCATGTTTTTGGATTGTCGGGTAATGATATCCCTAACAATTTATTTTATGAAATTAGAAAAGGAAATGAATTTACAATTCATAATTCATGGATTACAGATGCAGAAACTGGAGATACTAGAGTTACAAATAAATCTGTTTTACTTGTAGATCCAATGACTTCAGTTCCAAGCCCAGCTACTACTGATGGACTAACAGGGACTCATCAAATGGCATTATATAAAAACAACACTGATATAGTCTATATAATTAGAAATGAAGAATTAATTTTAATGTATGCAGAAGCTAATATTGGAATAGATAATGCGGCAGTAATAACTGCGATTAATAAAGTTCGTAATGCTGCTAGTTTAGCAAATTATTCTGGAGGAATGACTGATTCAGATTTAGAATTAGAGGTTTTAAAACAAAGAAGATATTCATTGTTAGGAGAAGGTCATCGTTGGATTGATTTAAGAAGGATGAATAAGTTGAATGATCCTGCTTTTCTACCTTTAGATAGAACAGGAGATACTGCAATAGATGCTTTTCCAACTCCATTTAATGAAAATCAATAATATTAAATTTCTTTATATTATAAAAAACTCACTCGAAAGAGTGGGTTTTTTATGAATTAAATTCTTTTAAAGAGAGTTTAGAGTTTTCATAAGAACCATAGGTGAAATATTGAATCCAATCACCTAAGTTGATATACTTACTGTTGTTTTTTAATTCAATATCTAAAGGTAAGTGACGATGACCAAACACAAAATAATCGTAGTGTTTAGTTTCTAATTTACGTTTACAATACTGTACTAACCATTCATTGTCTTCTCCTAAAAATTTAGCATCTTCATCTCCAGAAATCAGTTTGTTTTTTACAGACATATATTGTCCTAGTTTAACTCCTAAGTCAGGGTGAAGCCAGCGAAACATCCATTTAAATAAAGGGAAAGTAAAAACTTTTTTCATTCGTTTGTATCCTTTATCATGTGGACCTAAACCATCTCCATGACCAATTAAAAATAATTGATTGTTAATTTTAAATTCTTTAGGAGCATGGTATACGGGTATGTTGAGTTCAGTTTCAAAATAATCACGCATCCATAAATCATGATTTCCTACAAAAAAGTAAATAGGAATACCACTGTCTTTAATTTCAGCAAGTTTTCCTAAAACTCTAACAAAACCTTTAGGGACTACGGTTTTGTATTCAAACCAAAAATCAAATAAATCTCCCAAAAGAAAAATAGCTTCAGCATCTTTTTTTATTTCATTTAACCAATTAATAAATTTTAGCTCTCTAGGAAAACTTTTTTCTTTATTAGGAGCTCCTAAATGTTGATCTGATGCAAAATATACTTTTTTGTTTTCGGAAACTTTTATTGAAATCAAACTCTATTTTTTTTGTAAAAATAACTATTTTATTTAGCTAACTTTGTAAAAAAGCATTAACATGATAATTGTATCTACAAACATAGGAGAGAAAAAGGAAATTGATTGGAAAGGTAAAAAAGTAACTACTGGTATTTTTAAGTATTCAACAGATGAGCCTGTTTTTTTGAATGTAGAGGAGGTTAAAAATGATGCTATTTGCGACCGTGAACATCATGGAGGGGTAGAGCAAGCAGTTTATGCATATTCTCAAAAGCATTATGACTATTTCAAAGAATTACATCCTAATATTGAATGGGAATTAGGAATGTTTGGTGAAAATTTGACATTATCTGATTTAGAGGAAACAGAAATTCATGTTGGCGACACTTTTAAGGTAGGAGAAACTATTTTAGAAGCAACAAAAGCTAGATTTCCTTGTATGAAATTAGGAGTTCGATTTAATGATATGAAAATTGTTAAGCAATTTTGGAACACAACTAAATGTGGTGTTTATTTTAAAGTAATTCAAACAGGGTTGGTTAAAAAAGAAGATGTTTTTGAATTAATAAAGTCGAATAAAGAACAACCAACTATTGCTGATTTGTACACAAAAAAAAGAAAAGAAAAATTTTCATGAACCCATTTGATGATGTTTATTTTATGAGAAAAGCATTGCAGGAAGCTGAAATTGCTTTTGATAAAGGAGAAGTTCCTGTAGGTGCTGTTATTGTTTTAAATAATCAAATTATTGCTAGAGCTCATAATTTAACAGAAAGGTTAAATGATGTAACTGCACATGCAGAAATGCAGGCATATACTTCTGCTGCTGATTTTTTGGGGGGTAAATATTTAAAAGATTGTACTTTGTATGTTACTCTAGAGCCTTGTCAGATGTGTGCAGGAGCTAGTTATTGGACTCAAATAGGGAAAATTGTATATGGTGCTAGTGAGGCTAAATTAGGCTTTACAGTATTAAATACAAAGTTGCACCCAAAAACTAAAGTAGTTGCAGGAGTTTTAGAAGAGGAGTGTGGTAAATTATTGAAGAAATTTTTTATACAAAAAAGGAATTTAAATTAATTGAGTTCTTTTTGTAATTTTAATTAAGAAAATGGAAAGATTAAATACTTTGCTTACAGAGTTTGAAAATGCTATATCAAAACAAGAGAAATTGAATGTAGCTATTTCAAAATCAAATGTAGGTTGGCATATTGAGCATATTTTCTTAACAACTAGTGGGGTGATAGACTATCTTAAGAAATCAAATCCGATAGATTATAAATGGAGTTTTAAAATGTCAAAATTTATTGTATTGGGTTTAAAAAAGATTCCTCGTGGACGTGCAAAAGCTCCTAAGAAAGCTGTCCCAAAAATATATAATGAACAAATACTTAGAGAGCATTATATAAATGTAAAAATGAAAATTCAAGAATTAGAGACTATTAATAAAGATCATTTTTTTAAACATCCTTATTTTGGAGATTTAAAATTAAATGAAACGATTAAATTTCTTGAAATACATGCAAATCATCATTTAAAAATAATAAAAGATATTTTAAAAAATTAAAATAAAGTTTGTTGTTTGTATCCGCTTTCATGTTCTAGCAACCATTTTTTTCGCCAAATTCCACCAGCATATCCTGTTAAAGAGCCGTCAGAACCAATAATTCTATGACAAGGAACGATAATTGAAATGGGGTTTTTACCGTTGGCAGAAGCAACAGCTCTAATTGCTTTAACATCACCTAACTCTTTAGATTGTTCTAAATAACTTCTAGTTCTTCCGAAAGGAACCTTTAATAATTCGTTCCATACCTTTTGTTGAAATTGGGTTCCTTTAGTGCTTAAATTAAGATTGAAATCTTTCCTTTTTTCAGAAAAGTATTCATTTAATTGAGTCACACATTTTCTAATTTCATTAGATTTGACTTCAAGTGTAGCTGAGAAATCCTCGTTTTTAAAGTTAACAGATTGAATTTCTTTTTCAGTACCTATAATTTCAAGAATTCCTATAGGAGATTTATAATATATAGTTTCGGTGTTCAATGGTTAAAAATTAATAAGCTATTATACGATCCAATTTTTTTCTTTTAGAAAAGTAAAGATTTTTTTATCAACTTCAGATATTTTGTCAATATTTTTATAGCATAACCATTTTATTTCTTCTATTTCACTAGTAGGTTTCAATACTCCATTAAATGTAGCCTTGTAGCAGGTCATTTTTACAATTACACCTTCTTTTGTGTTATCCGCTTGTGCTTTAAAAGTGCCGATATATTCAATTGATTTTTTATCAATGATAACATCGAGTTCTTCTTTAATTTCTCGAATAAGAGTTTGTTTATCTGTTTCTTCGTTTTCTCTTTTTCCTCCAGGAATATAAAATTTTTCTCTTCCTTTAGATCGAGTACTTAATATTTTACCATTTTTAATTTCTATTAAAGCAATTTTATCTATTTCGTCCATTCTCTAATAGTATTCGATTTTTTTAAAAGAAAATAGATCAATTTTCTTTTGCTATTTGTTTCGTGTTGTTTAGTAAAATTAATAAAACACTAACAATTATTATGTTTTTAAATATATACTGACCAATTAAAGAAAAGCCAAAAGGAAAATGAAGAAATGATTTGTTAGGAAAAATAATTAAAGGTAAAAAAGTGAAAAAAATATGAGTTAAGGCTATTTGAATAACTGTTCTTTTTTGATAGTAAAAGATGAGTAAAAAACCTATTGCAATTTCTGCTATACCTAAAAGTATAATAGCGGTTTGTTTTACAATAAGATTAAAAGTTAGCCATTTAATTGTATCGAAAGCAATGCCCTCTGCAGGGCTATAATTTGGAAAAATTTTTAAAATACCAAACCATAGATAAATAATACCTATGGTAAAGGAAAGCTTTTGATAATCAGAAAAATGATTCTTTTTGAACAAGGTTTTTGTATAATTAAATGCTAAATATATCTTTGGAATTTTGAGTGGTAATTGTTGAAATTTCTTCAAAGGATTTTCCGTAAATATCAACTAATTTTCCTGCTACTTGAGTTATATAGCTACTTTCATTTCTTTTTCCTCTATATGGAGTAGGAGCAAGATAAGGAGAGTCAGTTTCCAAAACAATGTGTTTAAGATCAATTTCATTTAAAAATTTGTCAATTTTGCCATTTTTAAAAGTAGCAACCCCACCAATACCTAATTTCATGTTGTATGAAATAGCTTTATGTGCTTGATCTAACGTTCCTGCGAAGCAATGAAAAATACCGAATAAATCTTCTCCTTTTTCACTCTCTAAAACTTCAAAAATTTCATCAAAAGCATCTCTACAATGAATAACAATAGGTAGTTTTTTTTCTTTTGCCCATTGAATTTGTGTTTTAAAAGCTTCTTGCTGTTGTTTTAAAAACGTTTTATCCCAATATAAATCGATACCAATTTCACCTATTGCATAAAAATTACGTTTGTTTATCCATTCTTTTACATGATCTAATTCTTCTTTATAATTTTCTTTAACAGAAGTAGGGTGTAGGCCCATCATTAAAAAAACATCCTTTGGGTATTTTCTTTCTAAATCGAACATTCTTTCTGTAGATTCACTATCTATAGCAGGAATAAAAAAACGAGAAACTCCAGCTTCTTTTGCTCGTAGCATCATTTCGTCTCTGTCTTCATCAAATTGCTCGGCATATAAGTGTGTATGTGTATCTGTAATCATTTATTATAGTATGAAAGTTCAAGAATTTAGCAATCTGCTTTATTCTTAAATGATGTATTTTTGTTTTTAGGAAGCAAAAGTACAAGAAATGACAAGTTTGAAAAAAGTATTGCGTAAAAAGAAATACGTTCGAATAAAATTAAAAAAAATGAAAACCAACCATTTGGAACTTTCAGCAAAAATAAACGGAGTAAAAGGAACGTTTATATTAGATACTGGAGCTTCAAATTCGTGTGTTGGTTTAGATTTAATTGAGTATTTTAAACTAATATCTGAAGAAAGTGAAGTGAAAGCGGCTGGTGCTGGGGCTACAGATATGGAGACGCTTAAATCGGAGAATAATCGTTTAAAAATTGGTGATTGGAAACTAAATACATGTAATTTAGTTTTGTTTGATTTGCTGCATGTAAATACAGCTTTAGAGCAGCATAAAGCAGGTAAGGTTCATGGTATTATAGGCGCAGATGTTTTGGAGCAAGGAAAAGCGTTTATAGATTATAAAGAGAAAGTTTTGTACCTTAAAAAGATTAAAAAGCAAAAGAAGTTTAAAGATATATATTTTTAAAAGTAAAATTATGAGTAATAGAAGAATTATTTTTTTTGCATTCACATTTTTGTTTGGTTTAAAAATTTGTTTAGCGCAAGGTTTTTCTATGGATTCTATTGGGAAAAAATATGTAAACAAAAAAAAGATAAGTCAGTCAGTTTGGTTACAGAAAGGATTCAATTTATTAGGGAATTATAGTGAAGAGGACGGGTTTTCTTATTATTTGAGTAAAATAAGTAAATTTAATCATCAAAATGTTTTTTTAGTGCAAAGTATCTATGATTCTGAAAATACACATTGGCTGGTGATTTTAGATTCGAAAGGTAGATTACTAGATTTTTTAAATACAGCTTATGATAATGCAGAAGGTTTTACAGGTACAGAATCTCATTTTTTTGAAGAAGAAGTAGTTGTTGAAACGTATAATATTTATGAAAAACCCGAAGAAAAAACAGAAGTTTATATAATCTCTAAGAATCGTTTCTTATTAAAAAATGATTTAATGTTTGAATATTCAGAAAGTTATGGTTCTGTTTGTTGCCCTAAAGACCCGGCTTGGAATCAAAAAGTAGGATTAAAAGAGTTTATTAGTAAGTTTGAAAAAGAAAATGGTATTTCTTTAAAAGAAACCTATATGGTTATTCAAGGTAAAGAAGGAGAAAAAACGTATTATTTATCTTTTAAAGGATGGCCTAAAAAAATGAAAGATAAATTTATTAGAGAACGACGAAGTAATAGTTTGTTTTTGAATTGGAGTACCATGAAAAAAATAACTTATAATTATCTTCTTAAAAACAATAGAAAGGATTTTATTCGTAAAATGAATTGATTTTAGTTAATATTCAGTTTAATCCCTTGTGTTATTATTTTTTGATCTAATTCATCTTTTTTATCAGTTTGACCAACTTCTATCTGTATATGATCATAGTAGATTTTTCTTAAATTTTTAAGTAAATCACCTTTTGATACATTCGAAATATTTTCGAATCGTATAAAGTAATGAACTTCTTTAGTGTCTAAATATCTACCTAAATAAATTTTTTGATTTAAATTTAAAGATTTTGTTTTTTTGATTGACTTAATGAAATCTTTGATGTCAGATTTTGAAGGATGCTTAAATAAAGTATATAATACCTCAATTTTAACTTTCTTAGACCTTAAAGAGTCTTCTTCAGTTAAATTAAGCATAATATCTTCAGTAACATCAATGCCACCCTTTCTATTCGTTTTTATGCTGTTTAATGTGTTTGTTGGACCATTTGGAATAGACCACCACCCCAAAATAAAGGAGATAAAATTATATTTCAGAGTATGCTTTTTAATGTCTTCTTTTTTTAGTAAATAAGCTGGAGAAACCATGTAAATATTACCAGCTAATAAAGAAATACTATAGGGGTAAGCTATAAATCTATATTCACCACTGTTAATTCTTCTTTGAAGATTTTGGAGATTAAGGTTTTCAGTATTTCTTAATTTAGAGATCATACAATTTTTAATAAAAAAACAAGGAGTTTAGAAGCTCCTTGTTTGGTGTTATTTATGAAATAAAATTATTTTTAACTCAAAACTTCCTTAATACGCTTAACAGCTTCTCGTAATTGTAATTCAGATGCCGCATATGACATACGAATACATTTTGGAGCTCCAAAAGCTTCTCCAGTTACTGTAGCAACATTTGCTTCTTCTAATAAAAGCATAGAAAAATCGTTGGCGTTTTTAATTTCTTTATTACGAATTGTTTTTCCGAAAAAAGCTGAAATATCTGGGAAAACATAAAAAGCTCCCTCAGGTATATTCAATTTAAATCCGTCAATTTTACCTAACAAGTTTAATACAATATCTCTACGAGATTTAAACTCGTCTACCATGTATTGTACTTTATCAGGAGTAGCAGATACTGCTGTAATTGCTGCGCGTTGCGCAATACAATTAGCACCTGAAGTAATTTGACCTTGCATTTTTGTACATGCTTTAGCAATCCAATCTGGAGCACCAATATAACCAATCCTCCAACCTGTCATAGCAAAAGCTTTTGCTAATCCGTTTACTGTGATTGTTCTGTCATACATGCTCTCAATTGCAGCAAAACTAAAAGGTTTATCACCGTAATTGATGTGTTCATAAATTTCATCAGATAAGATGAAAATTTGTGGATGATTTCCTAATACTTTGGCTAATGCCTTATATTCTTTTTCACTATAAATACTACCACTTGGGTTGTTTGGTGAATTAAAGAAAACCATTTTTGTTTTTGGTGTTATAGCTGCTTCTAATTGCTCTGGAGTAATTTTAAAATCAGCATCTATGGAAGATGGAATTTCAATAAATTTAGCTTCACATAAAGTAGCAATCGCAGAATAACTTACCCAATAAGGAGCAGGTAATAAAACTTCATCACCAGGATTTAATAAAACCTGAGCAATATTAGCAATTGATTGTTTTGCGCCTGTAGAAACTACGATTTGATTTGGTTTGTAAACTAAATTATTATCACGTTTAAATTTAGTGCAAATCGCTTCTTTTAATTCTAGATATCCATCAACAGGAGTGTATGAATTATAGTTTTGATTAATTGCTTCTATAGCAGCATCTTTAATAAAATCAGGGGTATTGAAATCTGGTTCACCCAAACTTAAACTAATAATATCTTTCCCTTGTTTTTTTAACTCTCTTGCTTTAGCAGCCATTGCTAAAGTTTGCGATACAGGTAAACTGTTAATTCTGTTAGATAATGCTTTTGACATCTTGTTAGTTGATTATGCTAATTGCGGTTTTTTTCCTAGTTCAGCAATGTGTTTTAAGTGTTCTATAATTGCTCTTCTTGTTGTTTTATATTCGTGATATGGTAAATTGAATTCTTTAGTAGTTTCTTTTACAATTTCTGCTATTTTCTTATAGTGAATATGAGAAATGTTTGGGAAAATGTGATGCTCTACCTGGTGATTTAAACCACCTGTATAAAAGTTGATAAACCAGTTTTTAGGGGCGAAATTTGTAGTAGTATATAATTGGTGTATTGCCCAAGTGTTTTTCATATTACCTTCTTCATCTGGTAAAGGCATTTCCGTTTTCGGAACAATATGTGCCAATTGAAAAACAAAACTCAAAATGATTCCTGCAGTATAATGCATCGCAAAAAAGCCAATAAGTACTTTCCACCAAGAAATATCTAAAACCATAATAGGTAATACTACCCATAAAGCATAATACGCAATTTTTGAAATAATTAATTTTGTCCATTCCACCTTTGGATTCGGGAACTTACCATAAGATAGCTTTCGTTTTAAGTACCCGCGCATTTGCTTAATATCGGTTGTAATAGCCCAATTAATAGTTAAAAGTCCATAAAGAATTGGAGAATAATACTTTTGATATTTGTGAATTGGTAACCATTCAGAGTGTTTAGAAAAACGGATTATTCTACCAGCATCAATATCCTCATCATGGTCTTTTATATTTGTATAAGTGTGGTGTAGTACATTGTGTTGTACTTTCCAATTATATACATTACCAGCTAAAATATAAATACTACTTCCCATTAAGTTGTTAACCCATTTCTTACTAGAAAAAGATTCGTGATTACTGTCATGCATTACATTCATACCTACACCAGCCATTCCAACTCCAATAACAATGGTTAGTAGAAATTGAGCCCATTGTGGCATATCAATAGTAAGAATAATTACAAAAGGAACTAAAAAAATGGCAAACATTATAATAGCCTTGGTATATAATTTCCAGTTTCCTGTACGCTTAATTTCGTTTTCTTTAAAGTATTCGTTTACTCTTTTATTTAAAGTTCTAAAGAACTTCGCTTTATCTATTCTTGAAAATTTTATCGTCTTCATGTTCTAATCTAAATACAAGATGTAAAAATAAGTGTTTTTAGTTCATGTTTTTGTTATAAAGAAAGATTTTAACGATAATTATTAAATTGTTATAATCATGCTATAAGAATTGTTATTATTTTTGTCACTGCAATAAGAATCGTATGGAAATAATAAAAAAGTACTTCCCAAATTTAAGTGAAAACCAAATACATCAGTTTTCACTTTTACAAGAGTTGTATGAAGATTGGAATTTAAAAATTAATGTAGTTTCTAGAAAAGATATTGATGAACTGTATTTACGTCATGTTTTACATTCTCTAGGAATTGCAAAAGTGATGGAGTTTAAACCAAATACTTCGGTTATGGATGTAGGAACTGGAGGAGGTTTTCCTGGTGTTCCATTAGCTATTTTATTCCCAGAAACTAATTTTCATTTGGTAGATTCTATTGGAAAAAAAATTAAAGTTGTAGATGAAGTTGTTGAAGGGTTAGGTTTGCAAAATGTTAAAACAACCCATGGTAGAGTAGAGGAAGTGAAAGAAACTTATGATTTTATTATAAGTAGAGCAGTGGCTCAAATGGAAACTTTTCATAGATGGGTGAAGAATAAAGTACATAAAAAACAAAATCATTCATTGAAAAATGGAATTTTGTATTTAAAAGGAGGTGATTTAAAAGAGGAATTAGCCGCTTTTCCTAAGGCGACAATTTATAATTTACCAGATTTTTTTGAAGAAGATTTTTATGAAACTAAAAAAGTAGTGCATTTGCCATTAAAATTTAAAGGATAATAAAAAAGCTGTGATATTTTATCACAGCTTTTTTATTTGAAGTCTATTATAATAGAGATTTTAAGTTACTCATCTATTAGTTAGATGAGAATTGCCATTGTTTGCCGTCATTAGTTACACCAACACTTAAGTTACCGGTACGTAAACCAACTCCTTCAGCACTACCTGAACCAGAAGCAGATGCAAATGTTCCGTCGTTTTCTATAAAACGGAGTCCTGTAATTTCTGGAACTTCATCACTAAAAGAAACTTTGTAAACTTTATCTCCAGTTTTAGAAATAGTAGCTGTAGCATCTACTTCAATTATAGTATTGTTGTAGTTTACAGAGCCATTATAGTCTGTTAATAGACTATTAGGTAAATCTACAAATTGTGCACCTTCTGGAGCTACATTTTTATCATCACTACAAGAAATAAATGTAAAGAAGATTAAAGCAAACATGATTTTTGAAACAGCATTCAGTTTTTGAATTGTTTTCATAATTATTTATTTTAGATTTGATTATGAAAGTACTGCGATGCGTTTATTTTTTTAAGCTTATGTGGAATATCAACCAATAAATGTGTCTAAATATAAGAAGTTATAGGATGTAATATTAAATGATTCGTAAACGTTTAGATATTTCTGGTTTATAAGTTCTGCCAACAGGAATACTTAGATGGTAGTTTTTTAATTCAATACTTTGATCACTCTCAGAAAAAGATTGAATAAAATTCCAATTAATAAGATATGAACGGTGTGTTTGAATGAATTGTTTGTTATTTAAAACTTTTAATAAACCAGAGATAGAATTTCTAACAGAAAATTTCTTATCATCTACAGTTACAATAGAGCAATAATTTTTAGAGTCGGTGTGCGCATATAAAATAGAGTCAATACTTATCTTATGTAGTTTGTTTCCATTTCTAGCAAAAAGTTCTTTGGTAGTTGAGGTAGATTCTTTATTGTTTTTTACTTGTGTTTGTTGTGCTAAAATTAAAGCAACTTTTAAATCATTTTCTTTTAGTGGTTTTGTAAGATAGGCTACAGGCTTACTTTCTATAGCATTTGCTATAACGGTATCATCTATTTCTGAAGTAATAAATATAATAGGAGTTTTGTAAAATTCAGTAATCTTATTCGCTAAATGTATACCTGCATTTCTTTTATGTAAATGTATGTCTATTAAAACTACTTCTGGTTGTAGTGTTCCAATTTCTTCAAGAGCTTCTATAGCGTCATCAGTGGAACCGACACAGTTATAATTTAAGTTTTCTATTGAAATTTTTAGGTCTTCTAATTGGAAAATTTCATCTTCAATAATATAAATATTCATAAATAGTAATTAGGCCGTTAGTATGTTTGATTGTTTTGGTAAGCTTAAAATTTGTTTTACCGGGAAACTTAAATCAAACTTTGTGCCTATTTTTTGCTTAGAAGAAACGTTGATAGTGCCTTGATGTACTTCTATGAATTTGTGAACTATTTTTAAACCAATACCGGTACCTTCTTCTCCTTGAGTACCTGATAATGTGTTTTTATCAGTAAATAAAAACAATCTTTTTAGTTGTGATTTAGACATGCCTGTTCCTGTATCAACTATAGAAAAATTAAGAACTTCTAAATCTCTAGAGCTAGTTAGTTTAATAGATCCATTTTCAGTGAATTTTAAAGCATTACTAATTAAATTTCTGAATATTACATGAAAAGCACCTTTGTCAAAAAGTATTTTTTCATCGTGTTGAATATCTAAAATAAGTTTTGTTTTTTTTAGTTTTGCATGATAACCATAGTTTTCTATAATTTCTGAAAGTTCTTTTTTAACAGAGATTTCTTCTTCTTTATAACTATAGTTATTCATTTGTTGTAACGACCAATTAAGTAAATTATCTAAAGTGTTAGATAGTTTTTGAGAGTTGTTTTGTAGTTCTTGAGAAAGTACAATAGTTTTGTTTGTATCTCCTTTATCTGCATAATATTTAATTACTTTTCCTGCTCGCTGAAAAGGAACAAGCATACCTCTTAAATCATGAGAAATTATAGAAAACAATCTGTTTTTAACAGCGTTTAATTCAGATAAACTTTTATTAGTATTTGTTAACTCTCTTTTTTGTTTTTTAATTTTTGAATATGTAAAGAAGCCAAATATTAGAAATGAAGTAATACCAATTATTGAGAATAATAATATTTTTTGATTAAAGCTGGCTTGTGCTATTTGTTTTTCTTTTACAGCATTTTCTTTATTCAAATTAGCGATTTTAAGTTCTTTGTTTTTGGTGTCATACTTTTTTTCTAGTTCAGCAACTTTTGTTTTTGTTTGAACACTGTTTACAGAGTCATACAGTTTATATGATTTTTTATAATGAGAAATGGCTTTTTTATAATCTTTAATTAAGTCATAATATTTCCCAGATTCTCTATGGAATATTTGTTGATGATCAATGTCGTTTTTTATATTTAAGATTTGCTTATATTCATTTAAATATTTTTTAGCTATAATTTTATTTTTATTTGAAATAGCAACGCTAATTAATTTTTCTACAATAGCAAGTTGTTTGTAATGTTGATGATTTTTGTTTTTTAGTCTATTGTAAGCTTTTTTATAATATATTTCACCTTCATTTTTGTTGTTTAATAAGTCAAAATAGATATCACCTTTGTTTTTTAATAATTCGGTAGTTATACTCCAAAGATCAAGTTTTTTAGAAGCACGCAATGCAGAATCATTAAATTTCAAAGCTTTTTCTGCTAGTTTTCTTGCAGTAAATTGTTTTGCTAAAATCATATGACTTCTCACTATTACTTCATTATGTTTTTGTTTTTTAGCATAATAAATAGCTTTGTAAATATATTTATTTGCTTGATCGAATATTCTTTTGTTATTGTACATTAAACCCAAAATGTAACAAGAACTGGCTTTATCATTTTTATTATATTTTTCTTTTATTTCAATAGCCTTTAATAAGTTTTTAACAGCTTTTTCTAACTTATTTTGATTGTAATATTGAATTCCAAGATTGTGATATAGATTAGCCGTTGATGAAGTGTCTTTTTGTTGTAAAGAAAACTGAATAGCAGAATCTGAATATTTAATTGCTAGCTCTTGTTTGGTTAGTAGGTCGTTTAAACTCCCTATTTGTTGATAGTAAGTACGCCATATAACGCTAGTTTTATTAAAATGTAAAACTTTTCTAGCTTTATCTAAGTTTGTTTTAGCAATTTTTAATTCTTGATTTCGCATGTAAATAGTTGCTTTAGCAAGATAAGCTTCTGCTATTGCTGGATGTTTAGGAAATTCCTTTTTATAGGTTAAAGCTTTGTTAGCATAATAATGAGCAGAATCACGTAATTTTTTATCTTCATAACGAAAAGAGATATTGTTGAAAATATAGATTTGATTTTCTTTAAAAACTTTTGGTAAGTATTCTTTATCTAACTTAATTGCGTTGTTGATACTAGTTGTTGTGTCTATTTTTGCTTGCCATTCTTTATAAAAAACATCTTTTTCTTGAGAGTAGAAAAAAAAGAAATTTAATAGAATAGGAAAGATAATAATCTGTTTTCTATACATATAGTTTGGTTGTAGAGAAATGAATCTACAAAAAATAAAACAACTTTTTTTAAAGATTATTATATAAATAAAAACAGACTAATTAATAAAATTAGCCTGTTTAATTGGATGTTGTGATTATATAACCTTCTTCTACTTATTGCTTTTCTCCATCAAAAGCGATATTAAACATTCCTTTTTCAATTGTTAAGTCATCGAAACGCATGTCAATTTCTATATCGGTAGCATAATCTCCGTCCATAATAACAGAAGTAAACTCTTTAAAGTTATTTTGTCTACCAAATTGAACTCCATAAATAGAAGGAATACCATTACTGAAATCCATTCTGTATATTTTACATCCTGTTTTTACAATTTTACAGATTCCTTTTTTTGTGTATACACCAGGAGCTTTTAATTCTCCCATGTAAATACCAACAACCTGTTCTGGTAAATTAGAGATTTCATTAGAGTTACATTCATAAAAAGCATTTCCTCTATATCTATGATTATCGTTTACATGAACAGAAGAACTATCTTCATAATCATTTTCATTATTTGTAACTTCAATGCTACCATTACCGGTTCTAATGCTTACATTTCCATTAGAGGCGTCTATTCCAAGTCCTCCAGTTCTAATGCTTACAGATCCATTTTTTTTAGCATTGATACTTTGATTACCGTTTTTAATTCTAGTGTTATTTTTCGTTGTATTAATATTTTGATGACCATTTTTAATTCTGGTATTACTACCACTTGTGTTTATAGTTTGATTGCCATTTCTAATAACTGTACCATTACCATTAGTACGTATATTTTGATTATGCGTGTTTATATTTCCATCATTTTTATAATTATTTGACTCTATAAGATCACCTTCAAAAGCTAAAGTTTTAGTACCAGATAAACTTCCAATACTTAAACTACCATCTAAATCTAAAGAAACGGCTAGCTTTTTTCCTTTATAAAAAGTTGAAGCTGTAAATACATCATCATCTTGTTTAAATTTTACATTTTTAATAGTCCCAATACCATTACTAAATTCTAAACTATAAGAGTTTGTGTTTGTTTTTTTGATAATACAAGTGCCTTCAGGATTTATAATTGTTCTACCACTTAATTTGGTAAGTGTGCCTTCATAAGTCCCGATTAACTTTTTAGGTAATCGATACATATCGATTGTTTCTTTTTCGTTAGAAGATGAGTTTATTGAAAAAGAATTTACAGTTGTTAATAAAAATAATGCTACAAAAAGTAGTTTAAGTTTGTTTAAATAGCTCATAATGTTTTGATTTAATAAGTTTCCCCAACTAAATCAAACTTAATACCTAAATATAGGTTTTGTACTCCGATTGTGGAAGTCATACATGTATTTGTGGACGAGTGTATTGTTTGTAGTGATTTTTAAAAATGAATAAAAGAAGAATTGCCTTTTGTAGTGTTAAGTAAAACTAAAAAGACTACTTATTTAAGTAGTCTTTTTTTATTAATTTAGAAAAATATTTTTAATAGGTAATTAGAATTTACCATTATCATGAGCCATTTCAGCAGGTATTTCTTGAATAATATCCCAATGTTCAACAATTTTTCCATTTTCAACTCTAAATAAATCATAAAAAGATTGAGTTTTACCATGCCATTCTCCTTCAGACATTGTTAAAACAAAATTTCCTTCTCCTAAAACTTTATGAATCTTAGTGTATTTAAACATATCGTTTTGAGACACTAAATAATCGATAGCTTTTCCTAATCCAGCTAATCCATCTTCGATAGCTACATTGTGTTGGTGGTATTTTTCGGTACTTATATATTCTGTTATTTTATCTGGATTTTTTCCAAATAGAATATCGTTGACAAAGTTCTCTACAAATTGTTTGTTATTAGTTGTTTTTTCTTTGTCGGTAATTTCACTTGGCCCATCAAATTGTGAGCGTCCACTTGCGGTTTCTTTAATAATTGGAGAAACATTATCCCAATGCTCAGCGACCTTACCATCTTCCATTCTAAAAACATCAAAAGTAACTATTTCTTTGGCACCTAAAGCTTCAGCATTATTATAAGTATTATGTGTAATAACAAAATCACCATCTTGAAATACACGGTGTGTTTTAATAGTAGTTCCTGCTTTTTCTAATACAGGTAAGAAACCTATAATTGGTTCAAGTCCTGTAGGAACATGTGGGTTATGTTGAATGTACGTTTTAGTAAAAAGAGTTTTTACTTTTTCTTCGTTTTTTTTGTTGAATAATACATCTAAAGCTTCAATAGCTGCATTTTTTAAGTTTTTTTGCTCCATTTTATCTTGTTTTTTTATTGAGTTATTAGATTTTTTGTTTTTACAACTAATTATTAGTAAGGTTGTTATTGTAACTGTGCTAAGTATTGATTTAATTCTTCTCATTGGAATTTTGTTTTAAATTAATACAGCAAAATTATTTAATAAGGCTATGCTAATGACTATATAAAAAAAAGTTTAGACTGTAGAAAAGGGAAAATTAGTAGTGAATGGTTCTAAATTTTTCTGGAGTAGTTTGAGTATGTCTTTTAAAAAACTTATATAAATTAGAAGTTTCTTCAAAACCTACTTCGTAGGCAATTTCTTTTACAGAATTTTTGGTATTAATAAGTAAACGTTTAATTTGAATAATGAGGATATCATCTATAAATCGTTTTGCAGATTTATTAAGTATTGAGTTGGTTACGTTGTTTAATGTTTTTGTACTTAAAGCCATCATGTTAGCGTAATCAATTACTTTTTTTGTTTTAAAACAATTTTTTTCTACAAGTTGTTGAAAAGTAGTAAATTCAGATAAATATTTTTTATCAGATAGAACATTGTTTTCTCTAGCTTTAATTCTGAATATTTTATTAATAAGTATGTTTAATAGGCTTCTAATTAGCCCCATAGTTTGTTCATCGTTAACAAGAAAATATTCTTTATTAATTTCATTTACAATAATTTCAAATTCACGAAAATCTTCATCATTTAATTGAATTTTAGGAGAAGTAATAAGTTCATTAAAAAGTTGCATACTTTTTAGGGCTTCTTTTTTTTCAAAAAAACTAACTAAAAAATCATCTGTAAATAGTAATAAATACCCGTTACTATTGGCTTTAAGGAATTTATGAATTTGATCTTTTCGAATACTTAAAATTGTTCCTTTATGATAGGTGTAGTCTGTAAAATCAATCGTATGTATTCCTTGGCCTTCAGTAAAAAATAATAAGATATAAAAATTTACTTGATGAAAATCAAGAGGAGAATGTTTTACTTCTTTTAGGTTAAATAAATCCTGTATAGAAAGTATATCGAAAAGGCTCCCCTCTCGTTTGTTGTTAAAGCTTACTTGTTGAACATTAATTAATTTTACCATAAAGTAGTTTAAGTAAAATTAAAGTCTAAACACTTTATGATTTTCTGTATTTCCATTACTCACTATTTGTAAAAAATATAAACCAGAAGCTAAAGAAGGTAATTTAATTAATACGCTATTATTAATAACTTCTCTTGCTCCATTAGCTACTAATTTACCATCACTATTATAAAGGCTAAAATTTAATTGAGTAAAACCTTCTAAAGAATTTAAATTTAATTCATAAGAGAAAGGGTTAGGGTATACAAACCATTTCTTCTTAGTTCCAACTTTAGCACCTTCACCAGGATCTAAAGTACAGTTTTTAGCAATAGAGAAAGAACTCTTTATGATTTCTGGTATTTTGGTATCTATAAAGCTTTTATTTGTAGAATGATCAAAAAAGGCATGATCTATTACTGCGTCTGAAGCTCCTAAAAAATCTTGTAATAAAGTTGTTAGTGTTTCTCTATAATCATATTGAACAGTTTCTACTTGATAATTATTATCCTCGGTAGCTTCAGATAAATCAACGTTAATTCCAGAAACGCCTCCATTTACAGGTTTCCCAAAAACAAACATAGGGGCAATCTCTCCATGATCTGTCCCTAAATTTCCATTTTCTTTTGCCTTTCTACCAAATTCAGAGTAGGTAAGACCAACTACATTCTCACCTATAGATTGTTCGTTTAAATCTTTAACAAAAGCTTCTATAGAAGAAGAAACTTCACTTAGTAAGTCATTATGT
>CALISK010000371.1 GCA_938041625.1 uncultured Tenacibaculum sp.
GCATTAGATAATAAAACATCAGTATCTATATCGGTAATTGTACCTGATATAAATTGTTGACATTCTTGAATTTTTAAAGGTTTTTCTTCTATAATTTTATAAATATCATCACCTCCTTTTCCTCCAATTCTGTTGGAAGAAAAATAACCTTCTTTAGTTTTTGGGTTTATATTGAAAGCAAAATCATCATAGCCAGAATTTACAGGAAAACCAACATTGTCTGGTTTTGAAAAACTAGTTTCTAAAATTTTACTAACAAAAACATCTAAAGAGCCAAAACTTGGATGTCCGTCTGAAGAAAAATATAATTTATTATCATCGCTTACAAACGGAAATTGTTCTTTGTTTTCTGTGTTAATCGTCGGACCTAAGTTTTTTGGTTTGCTAAAACTTCCATCATAGTTAATAGTTACTGAATATAAATCGAAAGAACCAAAACCATTAGGCATATCTGAAGCAAAATAGAGTGTTTTTTCATCTACACTTAACGCTGGGTGTTCAGTAGAGAAATCATTTGAATTAAAAGGAAGTGGGTTAATATATTGCCATTTCCCATTTATGAACCTCGCTCTATATAATTGAACATGAGTTACTTTTTTAGTATCTGTTTTTCTCTTTCCTTTTACTAAGTTGTTTCTAGTAAAATAAGCAGTTTTTCCGTCTTTAGTAAAAATGATATTAGATTCATGTAACTTAGAATTAATTTTATCAGCAAATGGTAAAACAACACTATCTCCTAAGTATATTTTATTTACATGAGTTTTGTAAATATCTAAGTAGTTTTGACCATTCCAACCGAAACGTTTTCCATAGATTTCTTTTCTTGGGGCAGCAAAAATAATAGAGTCGCCTTTTTGAATAGCACCAAATTCAGATTCAGGAGTATTTATTCCTAAGTTCTCAATAGCAAAACGTTGCCCAAGCGCCTCAATATTCTCTAAGTATTCAATTTCTTTAAGTAAGCTAGATAATTTTTCTTTGTTTTTTTTCTTGTAATAATTACGAAGTAAATTATGCGCATTTTTATATTTTCCTATTGCTTTAAGTGTATTTGCATATTTTATATAATAGGTTTCGTCTACAAATTTTCTGTAATTTTTAAGAAGGTATTTATAGTTAACAGAAGCCTTTTCCATATTGTTTAAATAGTAATAGGAATCTGCTAGGTTTTTTATAGACTCAAAACTTTCTCCTTCTTTTACTGCCTTTTCGTACAAAGGAATAGCTTCAGCATAAAAAGTTCTTTCAAAATACTTATTAGCTCTTTTCAAATGTTGGTTTTGAGCTTTTATACTAAAAGCGATGAACAGTGTAAATAATACGATGGTAACTTTTTTCATAATTCGTTTTTTAAAAGAATCTAGGAGATTTATCGTATCCTTTTTTAAGTCCTAAAGTGTCAAGGTCAAATAAAAGCATTATTTCGTGGGTTCCAGAGTTAAAATCACTTAAATTAGAAGTTGTATAATCAAAAGCATACCCAACTCTTAATGAATCAAAAGCTTTTACGTTAAACATAGCGCTAAAAGAGTCGTTAAAACGGTATGACAATCCGCCTTCAAATCGATCGTTGAATAATACATTAAAAGAAGTGTCTAAGACAATAGGAGAGCCTTTTACAGCTTTCATCATAAACGAAGGTTTTAATTTCACCAGATTACTTAATTTAAAAACATATCCTCCATTTACAAATAAATGAAGTTCTTCTCCACCAATACTATTTAATCCATTTCGTTCTTCAAAATGTTTAGAGCGTAAAAGATTTGGTATTGCAATACCAACATAATATTTATCTGTAAAATAAAAAGCACCCGTACCAAAATTAGGTAATGTCTTATTCTGATTTTCAAAAGCTAAATCATTTGGTATAAAACCAGTAGTTATATCTTCGTCAGGGAATCTGAAATTGGTGAAATTGGTTGTAAAGTTAGTGATACCAGCTTTTAAACCTAAAGACAATTTATGACCTTCTGCTAGTTTTAAAATGTAAGCAAAGTCGGCATAAATATTATTTTCTTTTAATACACCTTCGCCAATATTATCAGTAACTAGTGAAAGACCAACTTCAATTTTATTACTTAAAGGAGCATGTACAAAAAAGTTATATGTTTTAGGAGCTCCTATTGCAGAAGACCATTGTGTTCTGTGCATTGCACCAAAGTTTATAATTCCCAAATCATTGGTAGCATAAGCTGGGTTTACAACATTCTGGTTATACATATACTGTGTATATTGAGGATCTTGTTGCCCAAATACAGTGAATAATGTATTTATGTAAATTAAGAATAGTACTTTTTTCATGAATTTTTAGAATTATTTACTTAGATAAATTCTACCTTGTTTAGGTTTTAAATCGTCTTTATTATATCTAAGAATATAAAAGTATACACCACTAGTTACTTCGCTTCCAGAAGAACTTTGTCCGTCCCATTTAGGTTTGCTAATATCTCCTTTAAATAAAGATTGCCCATATCTATTAAAAATTTCTAACTCATAATTAGGGAAAAAATATTCTATATATGGAATGAAATATTGATCATTAGTGTTATCATTATTAGGAGAAAAACCGTCAGGGATAAAGAAGTCATATTTATCAGGATCACATTCAGATAAATTGAAAGAAATAGGAGTTCTTTCACCTTCACAACCTGTAGTAGTATCTACATAAACAGCATAATAAGTAATATCTTCTTCTATAAGATCAGCATTACTTAATTCGCTTCCTCCAGTTACTTCATCAAACCATTGTAATTCAAAAGAACTAGCAATGGTAATGGAAGTTTCTAAATCTAATAATGATAAATTATCTAATTTACAGAATGATGTACTACCTGTATATTCAGGTTTTGGTGGATTAATGATTGTAGCATTAAATTCCAATCGGATGTGATGTTCACAACCATCAATATTTTCTACTGCAAAATAACTGTTCCCATTTTGAATAGGAGTATTTAAAGGTAGAATACTTCCTCCAGTGGCGGCATCATACCATATTAAATCCCCAGCGTTTACAACAGCATCAAAATCAGCTAAAGTTATAGCGCTTACATTACAAAAGATAGGGTTGGTATCACTAGAAGTAATTATAGAAGTAGTTATTACCCTTACAGTAACCATAGTTCTTAAACTTTCACAGGTATTTGTAGGGTCACTAGTTGTTACATAATAACTAGTACCATCTGTAAGTACAGTATTTGTGTTTAAAGGAGTAGTAGAGGTTGTATCAATATACCACGTTAAGTTTGTTCCTTCGTCTATTACAATATCTGCTATAGTTGGTTGGTTAGGTTGAAAATCTGATAAACAAAAAGTTTGGTTTGGATTCACAACTAAATTAGGAGGGGTAATTACAGTAGCGTTAAATTCAAGTCGGATATGATGTTCGCAACCGCCAATACTTTCTACGGCAAAATAACTTTTGCCATTTTCAACTAAGGTGTTTAAAGGGAGAAGATTACCTCCAGTAGCAGCATCATACCATAATAAAACTCCCGAACTAACTGTAGCATTGAAATTAGTTAAAGTAATTGGGCCTATATTACAAAAAGTAGGAGTAGTATTGGTTGATGTTACCACTGCAGTAGTTGTTATTGCTACAGTAACCATAGATCTACTTGAACTTTCACAACTGTTTAAAGGATCACTAGCTGTTACAAAATAATTTTCACCATCTACTAAAGGAGTTGTTAAAGGTAAAGTAGTCGTAGCGGTTAAATCGTTATACCAAGTTAGATTTTCTCCGTCTGTAACGACAATATCAGCTATTGTTGGTTGGTTAGGTTGAAAATCAGAAAAACAAAAAGTTTGAGTAGCTCCTAAAACAGGAGCATCTGGTATACCACCAATAGAAAATGTTTTCTTTACTTCAAAATCAAATTGTGCTCTACAAGGGTTAGTGTCATTTTGAGTACTTTTTAAGATTATTTCATAAGTACCTTCACTAAGTGTTGTAATATTTATATTTTGGATAAA
>CALISK010000372.1 GCA_938041625.1 uncultured Tenacibaculum sp.
TTTAATTGGGAAGTATTAAAAAACTATAGCTCTACCAAACCATTCTTTTTAAGTGGAGGTATTGGACTAAATGAAGTGGAAAAAGTACAAGAAATATTAAAAACGGATTTACCTATTTATGCGTTAGATGTAAATAGTAAGTTTGAAACAGAACCAGGATTTAAATCAGTATCTGATTTAAAGAAGTTTAAAAAAAGAGTTGGAGTTTTAAATATTAAATGAAAAAACTAATTGATTTGAAATTATCGAATCGAAATATCAAAATAATAGTATTAATTGGGTTAACAATTATCACAGTGTTTTTTTTGAACCATAAAATAGAAACTGATATTTCTTATCATGCAGGAAAAGATGCAGGATATTTTAAGAGATTAGAATCAGTTATTATATTTAGTGTTATATTCTATATTTTAATTAGCAAACAGAAAAGAATATTGTATGGAATAATTGGTTTTGTAATTTCAATAATTTCATCTTTTATTGGACTATATATCTTTAGTTCACTTCCTGAAATTTTAAACGAAGATATAATAATACATTTAACAGTGTTTGGAATTTCATATTTATCGTTTTTTGGAATTGAAAAAGTGATAGAGGAAAGTGTAATATTTAACAAGAATTATAATTAATAAAAGATTTTATGTTTAATTCAGATTTTAAAACTTAAAGAACAATGGCTAAAATAATTTTACAGTTTTTTATTTTATTAATGGTTGTTTGTTGTAAAGGACAAACAAGTAAAGAGGTAAAAAGTATTCCAGTTTCTGATCAAAAAGAAACAAGTAACACTGTAAAGTCAATTAAAACATTACAAGAATTAAAATTAAAAAAAGATATAAATAAAAGTTATCAAGAAGTAAAGAGAGCTATTGAGGTTATTAGAAAAAAAAATAATTTAAAAACGCCTTTAGATTCTTTAAGTAAGCAATTTAAAGAATCATTATTAAACAGAATTATTCCTTTTTGGGAAGCAACCAAATGGTCTTTTGAAGGGCATACTTCTCAACCTAAAAAAGGAGAAATAGCTTGTGGTTATTTTGTGTCTACCACATTAAAACATATTGGAATTAATATAAATAGATACCAATTAGCACAGCAGTTACCTATTAATGAAGCTAAAAGTTTAGTTTTAGGCTCGGCTTTAATTGAAGTATCTGAAAACTCTAATGAAGAGAATATAAAATCAATATATAAAAGATTACTAGAAGGGATTCATTTTATAGGTTTTGATCAAAGTCATGTAGGGTATATTTTAAAGGAAAAAGAGAATTTGTATTTAATACATTCTAATTATACAGATTCAAGAGGTGTGGAGATAGAAACCATAGAAACATCTACTGTTTTTGCATCGTATTCAAGGTTTTATTTGGTGTTATTAAGTACCAATGAGAGTCTTTTAAAAAGATGGTTAAATAAAGAAGAAATAACAATAGTAAAGAAATAAAAATAAAAGGAAGCTTAAAAAGCGGACGCATAGATAGTTTAAAGTTAAAAAAGATGAAATTCAATCCAGATAAAAACGGTTACTACGGACAATTCGGAGGATCATTTATACCAGAATTATTGTATCCAAACGCAAAAGAGTTAGAAGATAATTATATCCGAATTATAGAATCGGAAGCTTTTCAAAAAGAATACAAAGCATTATTAAAAGACTATGTAGGTCGCCCAAGTCCGTTGTATTTAGCAAAACGATTGTCAGAAAAATACGGAGCAAATATTTATTTAAAACGAGAAGATTTAAATCATACAGGAGCACATAAAGTAAATAATACCATCGGACAAATTTTAATTGCTCGTGAATTAGGTAAAACTCAAATTATAGCAGAAACAGGAGCAGGTCAGCATGGAGTTGCAACAGCAACAGTATGTGCTTTAATGGGATTAGAATGCACTGTTTTTATGGGAGAAAAAGACATTGAGCGTCAGGCGCCGAATGTTGCTCGTATGAAAATGTTAGGTGCAAAAGTAGTACCAGCAACTAGTGGAAGTAAAACATTAAAAGATGCCACTAACGAAGCAATTCGTTATTGGATTCAAAATCCGGAAGCTTATTATTTAATAGGTTCTGTGGTAGGAATGCACCCTTATCCAGATATGGTAACTCGTTTACAAGCTATAATTTCTGAAGAAATGAAATGGCAATTAAAAGAGCATACAGGAAAAGAAAACCCAGATACGATTATTGCTTGTGTAGGTGGAGGAAGTAATGCCGCTGGTGCTTTTTATCATTATTTAGAAGATTCAGCAGTAGAATTGATAGCAGTTGAGGCAGCTGGTTTAGGAGTAGATTCAGGAGAGAGTGCAGCAACTTCACAATTAGGAGAAGTTGGGGTAATTCATGGAAGTAAAACAATTTTAATGCAAGATGAATACGGACAAATAGTTGAGCCTTATTCTATTTCAGCAGGATTAGATTATCCGGGAGTTGGTCCTTTACATGCACATTTGTTTGAAACAAAGAGAGCAAGGTTTATGAATGCTACAGATAAAGAAGCATTAACAGCTGCTTATGAGTTAACAAGATTAGAAGGGATAATTCCTGCTTTAGAAACAGCACATGCATTGGCTGTATTACCAAAAATGGAATTAAAATCTAATCAAACAATTATCATTAACTTATCAGGTAGAGGTGATAAAGATTTAGCAACATTTATTAAGCACTTGGAGGAATAATAATAAAAATAAATATTGAAAATTTCAATGTTCAAATTATTTAAATCAAATTTAGTTTATATTATTCTTTATAAAAATAGAGTTAAAATTTATAGATTAGATACAGGTAAATTTCTTGAAAGAGAGGCGAAAAAACCTTTTTCAAATTCCAGAGTTTTATGGGCTGATTTTAATGAAGGAGAAAGTTTTATTCGAGAGATACTAAAAGGATTAATAGATAATTGGAGAACACACCGAATGTTGATTCATCAAGTTGAACTTTTAGAAGGAGGTTTGTCAGAGGTTGAAAAAAGAGCTTTAATTGATTCAGCATGGCATTTGGGAGCTAAGGAAGCTTATTTATTAGAAGGTGGAAATGAATTATCATCAAGAGAAGCGATTCTAGAGTTAGAAAAGCTTAAGGAAAACAAACAAAAATCAAAAAAATAAAAATAGTGGACCGTTCCTAACGAATTAAAAGAGTTTCATATTGATTACTATAGGAATAACGGAATGATTAAAAATAAAACAATGAACTCAATTCAACAGATATTTCAAAAAAACGATAAAAATTTATTATCCATATTCTTTACGGCTGGGTTTCCTAAATTGGATGCAACAAAGGCAATTATAGAAGGATTAGGAGAAAACGGTGTAGATTTTATAGAAGTAGGCTTACCTTATTCAGATCCGTTAGCAGATGGACCAACGATACAACATAGTAGTTCAGTCGCTTTACGTAACGGAATGAATTTAGATGTCGTTTTTAATCAGTTACAAGAAATTAAAGATACCAATACAACTCCGTTAGTGTTAATGGGATATGTAAATCAGATTATAAAATATGGTGAAGATGCTTTTTGTGAAAAGGTAGTAGCCTGTGGAATAGACACAATTATTATTCCTGATTTACCAATGGTAGAATATGAAAATCATTATCAGACATTATTTAAGAAATACGGAATTACGAATGTGTTTTTAATTACACCACAAACATCGGAAGATCGCATTCGTAAAATTGATAGTTTAACAGAAGGATTTATTTATATGGTAGCTTCTTCTTCAATTACTGGAGCGAAAGGAGAAATATCAACCCAACAAATTGATTATTTTGAACGTATTAAAGCCATGAATTTACAGAGTAAATTAATTATTGGTTTTGGTATTTCAGACAATGAGACTTTTACAAAAGCTTGTGAATATGGTAATGGAGCAATTATTGGTTCTGCTTTTATTAAAAGTTTAGATAAAAATGGAATAGAAGGGATTGGTGATTTTGTTAAAAGTATAGTAAGCTAAATAAATTACAATTTTCTGATAAAAAGTAAACCTCACAGGTTTTTAAAACCTGTGAGGTTTTTTTATAGGTCATAAAATTACAAGAATATCTATTAAATCAAGAGGTTTAAACCCCTTGTTAAGCTTTTAATATGAAGTTATAATAATTAAATTGTATTATAACTCTGCTTTAGAAACCTCAGTGAATTTTTGTAAAATCCCTTTAAAAACGTCAATTGGTTGTGCACCAGTAACCGCTTCTTTTCTATTAAAAACAATAGTAGGTACAGAATTTACCCCTAAGTTTTGCCAGTGTTGTTTATTGCTTTTTACCTCAAAACGAGCATCATCATTTGTTAAATTAGCTAATCCTTCTTCAGCATTTAAACCAACATCTAACAAAGCTTGTTTTAAAACTTCTTTTTTAGAAACATCTTCTCTCTCACTAAAAAAAGCAGTGGTCAATCGCATTTTTAATTCTGTTTGCTTACCAAATTTCTTAGCATATTCTAATAAAACATGAGCATCAAAGGTATTAACCATTCGCATACCTTCAAAGTAATCAAATTTAAAATTAACATTAGCACCAGCTTCTACCATTCGCTGTCTAGACGCATTCTGTTGTTCTTTTGTAGAACCATATTTTTGAGTTATATGCTCTGCTAAATCTTGTCCTTCTTCAGGCATATTAGGATTTAACTCAAAAGGTTGCCATTCAATTTCTACTTGGTCTTCAATATTTAATTCTGTAATGGCTCTTTGTAAGTGCTTGTATCCAATTGTACACCATGGACAAACCACATCAGAAACTATATCTATTTTTAATTTATCTTTCATGTATTATAAAATTTAATCAACGAATTTTAATTGTTTTTAAAAGTTCTTCTACTGAATTATTTGTAGTAATAATTGTGATTATCTTACAGGTGATTTTAAATCTTAAGAAGTAGATAGTAACAATGTCTGTCAAATTTAAAAAAGAAAAACAACTAGAGGTTAACTCTGACACAAAAGTGTCAGGAAGTAAACATTAAAATAATCTAGTTTTGTTAAATTATTTATAATCATAAAAAATGAATCTAAAATATATTTTAGGATCTATCTTAACAATTCCACTTTTACCGTTGTTATATTTTCAAGGTAAAAAAATAAAGAGAAGTGTTCCTGAATTACCAGAAGCAAAAGGTACAGTAGGAATCTATTCAGTATCTTCCAAAAAGAAACTTCAAATGCTTACTATTGGAGAAAGTACCATTGCAGGGGTAGGTGTTCATACACACGAAGAAGGTTTTACAGGTTCGCTTGCAAAAGAATTAGCGATTGAATTAAAAGTAAATATTGATTGGAAAGTATATGCAAAAAGTGGATACTCAGCAAAAAAAGTAAAAGAAGAAATAATTGATCTTATTACAGAAAAAGAAATCGATTTTATAGTAATAGGTATTGGAGGAAACGATGCATTTGAACTAAATACCCCTAAAAAATGGAATAAAGATGTACGTGAGCTGATTAAAAGTGTTCAGTTGAAATTTAAAGGAGTTCCTATTGTGTTTATAAATATGCCTCCAATTAAAGAGTTTCCAGCATTTACTTCTTTACTAAAATTTACAATAGGAAACTTGGTAAATATTTTAGGAAAAGAATTAAATAAAGTAGTAAAAGATTTTGAAAATGTTCATTATTATTCACGAGAAATTAATTCAGAAGACCTTATAAAAAGGTATCAACTTAAAATAGCACCTCCCGATTTTTTTAGTGATGGCGTTCACCCATCAAAAATTACTTATCAAATTTGGGCTAAAGATGTTTCTCAGTTTATAATGCAATCAAAAGAAATTAGCAATGAGTTAAAACAAAGAAGTGTCGTGGAAAATAGATGATTTGATTACTTAATAAATCTTCTCTCATTAATTTGATGTTTTACATAAAACAATAAAAACAAAATATTTAACTTAGTGCAAATTTGAAACATTTCATCATTTTTAATGTTTCCTATATGAGAAGGTAAATGGAAATAGTAAAAATTAATGAAACAAGATTTGATATAGAAGAAAACATTATCACTGTTTCTTTATCAGGCTTTAATGAATTTGTTATGTTAATGAGTTCTGGAGATGTAATTCGGTATAATATTGATGAACAAAAAAAACAATTTTTATTTTCGGTTAAAAGTAGTTTTAGTTTTGAAGATGGAGGGTTTGATATAGAATCTCCATCTACTATTTATACTTTAGATTCAATAGTTGTAATTGTAAATGATTATAAGAGACATGGTTTTGTACATTATCCTGAAAAATACAATTCATTACATTTGTGGAGGAAAGATTATCATGCAGCTATTTCTACATACCCTATAGCATTGTTTAAAGATGAAATTGGTATTCCGCATTTAATATATGGAGAAGCGTGGAATCATATACAAATAATGAATTTAGATACAAGACAAATTCTTACAGCATCGAAGTCATTAATAGAAGAAAAAGCAGAAGAAAAACATCTTGAGTTTTATAAAAATCATAAAGAACAAAATAAACTCCCTTGGCCAAGACCTTATGATTATTTTTGGAGAATTAAAAATATCGCCTAATAATAAAAATTTTTTAAGCGCTGGTTGGGCTTGGGGTTCGTGCGATGCATATACTGTTTATGACATAGACGATTTTATTAAAAGTAATCGAATATCAGTTAAATATATAGGAGGATGGGAACATTGTAATAGAGCTGTTTGTTGGATAGATAATGAAACAGTTGCTGTAACATACAATCCATTTGAAGAAGGAGATGAAGATTCAACAAAAGATTCACCTCAAGAAATACATTTTTATAAAGTAAACAATACAGCATCTGAAATTATAAAAAAAGTTAAAGTAACAGGTTTAAATATCGTGAATTCTAAAATGTATTTTAAAAAAGACTTAGATTTAATTATGTTTTTTTCTGATAAAATAGGACTAGCTTTAATTTCTTTAGAAGGAGAAAAAATATTTCATGACGAAAAAATGAATCAAGATGGGTATCATTCAAATTCAAATTTGTTTATAAAAAATAACGATAAATCTGTAGTTATTTATCAAATAAAATAAACATGGAAAGACTAAAAATTGATGATCAATTCAATTTATTTAATAAGTTTTCTTTAAGATTCTTATTTCTTTATTTTTTGTTTTACATATATCCATATGGTTTTGAATACATTTATGAATTTAATCCAGATGCATTTTCGTTTTGGGAAGGAATAACAATATGGTTTGGTGAAACTTTTATAGGTTGGGATGTCTATGAGAATATGCTAAACAAAGGATTTGATTCTAAATACGATTTTAGTCGATTTCTATTAATTGCTGTTCAATCTTTATTGTTTTCTGTTTTATGGATGTATTTAGATTTTAAATTCAAATTAAAATATGATTTTACATTAAGAAAATTCTTAAGAACCATTTTGAGGTATCATGTAGGCTTTACACTAATTATGTATGGTTTAGCGAAAGTTTTTATGACTCAGTTTGGAAATATGGATATCGAAAAACTAGAAGTTCCTATAGGAAATTCTTCAGGGATGGGTTTTTTATGGACTTTCATGAGTTATTCCAAATTTTATACGATGATAACTGGTTGGGTAGAAGTAATTGGAGGAATATTTTTGTTATTTAGAAGAACAACTTTTATAGGAAGCTTTATCTTGTTTATTGTAATGATAAATGTGGTGATTATAGATATAGGTTTTGATGTTTCAGTAAAAATGTTTGCTATTCATTTACTTTTAATGGTTATCGTATTATTGAGTAAGCATTTAAAAAGAATGTATAATTTCTTTATGAATTATGAGGTTCCTACAGCGTCTATTCGAGAAGAATCATTATTTCCTAAAACACAAATTAAAAAAGGAATGAGTTATGTAAAAGTTCTTTTGCTTATTTGTTTTTCAATTTCTTGTTATTTTTTCACTAATAGAGCTTTGGGTTTTTATCCTGAAAATACAACACCATCTTTAACCGGTTTTTATGAAGTTGAAAATCAGAAGGTAAATGACGAGTCTATTTCTTTATCTAAGGGAAAGGAATGGAAAAGTTTTCTTATAAATGGTACTTCTTGGCAACTAGGCTTTATGAATTTAAAAAAAGGAGATAACGAAAACTATAGATATTCATTTAAAGCAGATACAATTAAAAGAACAATTGATTTTTATGCAGAAGGAGATAGTTTAAACCCATATAAATTTACCTACAATAAAATATCAGGAGAAGAACTTGTTTTAAAAGGAATGTTTGAAGGAGATACTTTGTGGTTAAAAACAAGAGTTAAAAAATTAGAAGACTATCGTTTAATGAATCAAATTAAATGGGTAAGAGATTTAGATTAGAAAATAAAATGAATTTAAAAAAAGAACAAATTCAATTTGAAAGTGAATGCAAATATATAATAGGTAAAACTATAATAAAGGTGGAATATGCAGAGATAGCTTATGATAAATTTAATGATGATAAAAATCTAAAACCATATTATTTAACGCATTATAAAAATGTTCACACTATTAATTTTGCTGTTTTTTTTCACACAGAAACAGGCGATATTATAGAGGTATATTGGGACGATAAATTTTTTCAATTTGGTATAGGAGTTAAATTAAATGAAGTATCCGATTTTTCAGGTTATCAGAAATGGATAGTATCAAATAATGAAGTTTGGAAGAAATTTATAGGTTTCAAAATAAAAGATATAAAAATTACTTGGGAAAAAATAGATGAGAAAATTGATTACCCTCAAGATATTACATTGTTTTTTTCAAATGATGAGAGAATATTTATAAGTGCAGCTAGCTTTTTAAGTGAAGGAGATAGTACCGTTTTTGGAATGTCAGATAATTTAATTGTTACAGATGATGAAGAGTTGGCAAGAAAAATAAAAGCAATAAATTAAAAGTAATGAATATGAAATTAAAACATCAACAAAAAACTAGTATATGAATTCAAATTTAGCAGTGCTTATAGACGGAGATAATATACCGTCGGCACATGTAACAGAAATGATGGAGGAAATTGCGAAGTATGGAAATCCGACAATTAAGAGAATTTATGGAGATTGGACAAATCCTCATTTATCTAAATGGAAAAATTTACTGCTTCAAAATGCAATCACACCTATTCAACAGTATGCTTATACTACAGGTAAAAATGCAACAGATTCAGCAATGATTATTGATGCGATGGATATTTTATATTCAGAAAAAGTAAATGGTTTTTGTTTGGTTTCAAGTGATAGTGATTTTACAAAGTTAGCAACTCGATTAAGAGAAGCAGGTATGCAAGTTATTGGAATAGGTGAAAAAAAGACACCAACTCCTTTTATAGTAGCTTGTGATAAATTTATATATATAGAAATTCTTAGAAAACAATCGAGTAAAAAAGAAGATGTAGATAAAAAGAATAAAGAAGAAGAGAGTATCGATAAAATTACTCCAAAAGTAATTAAGTTATTATCTACAACCATTACCGATTTATCAGACGAAGATGGTTGGGCGTATTTGGGAGACGTTGGAGGTTTACTTCAAAAAAAACAACCTAATTTTGATTCTAGAAATTATGGATTTGAAAAATTAACTCCATTAATTAAATCTACAGGTAAATTTGAAGTAGAACGAAGAGATAATCCGAAAAGTAAACATAAATTGATTTTTGTTAAAAATAAAGAGAAGCGTACCACGAGGGGAAAGAGATAAAAATTGTTTTCAATAAAAGAAAGATTAATTATTAATGTATTATATAATTCAAGAAAATGTTTTTAAAGATCCTCATTATAACGAAATTTTTAATGTTGTAAATGAATTAGATCTTGATTACGAAGTGGTAAATTTTGAACCAAATAGTAATTTTTTTAATTTTAAAACAGATAGAAAAGATGTTTTTGTTTACGGTTCTGTTAAGTTAGCAAAGATAGTATCAGAATTTAATTGGAATCCAGGTTCATTTTATGGTAATAATCATGAGTTTGAAAAATATTCAAAAGGATATGGGAAGAATGTAATTAACTATGATAGCTATATAACTAGTTTTTCAAATGAAATTGATTGGTCTAAAAACTCTAGGTTATTTATAAAACCTAGCAAAGAAGCAAAAATATTTACAGGGAAGGTTTTTAATAAAAATGAATGGGAAGATGTTGTTTTTAATACGTTAAATGATAAAAACAATGATAGAATAAATGAATCCACATTAATTCAGATATCTAAACCTTATACATTAATAAAAGAAGCAAGGATATGGATTGTAAATAAAAAAGTAATTACCAGTTCGTATTATAAATTTCATGGAAATATTGATTATGAAGAAGAGGTAGCTGCAGATGGTTTAGAATTTGCCAAAAAAATGGCGAATACCTACAGTGTAGCAGATGCATATGTAATGGATATTGTATTCACTTATGATGGATGGAAAATTATGGAAGTGAATTGTATAAACAGTGCTGGTTTTTATAAAGGAGATGTAAAGAAAATAATAACAGCATTGGAAGATTATTATAAAGTGTAAAAGAATGTAAGATGGAAGGAATAGGAAATACCCCGCTTATAAAGCTAAATCATTTAACAGATGAAAATAGCGCAGCTATTTATGTGAAATTTGAAGGCGCCAATCCTACGGGTAGTATGAAAGATAGAATGGCACTAGCCATGATTGAAGGAGCAGAAAAAAGAGGCGATTTACAAAAAGGAGGCACAGTTGTAGATTATACAGGTGGAAGTACAGGAAGTTCTTTGGCGATGGTGTGTTCTGCAAAAGGATACAAAGCACATTTTGTTTCTTCAGATGCTTTTGCACAAGAAAAATTGCAAACAATGAAAGCTTTTGGAGCTAAGTTAGAATTAATTTCGAGTGAGAACGGAAAAATTACAGCAGCAGTTATAGATAAAGCATTAGAAAGAGTTGTAGAAATAGCAAAAGAACCCAATACATTTTATACCAATCAATTTAAAAATATAGATAATAGAAATGCATATCATACAATGGCCCGTGAAATACTAGCTGTTTTAGGAACTGAAATTGATGAGTTTATAGCAGGAGTAGGTACAGGTGGTTGTTTTTCGGGAAATTCAGAAATTTTTAAAAAAGAAATACCCAATATTAGATGTATTCCTGTAGAACCTTTTAATGTACGAACTTTATCAGGAGGAGATACTTCTGGCACGCATAGATTAGAAGGAATGGGAGCTGGTTTTATTCCTGAAATATGCAGGTTAGATTTAGCAGATGAAATAATAGCAGTGAAAGATGAAGATGCTTATGAAACTGCAAGAAAACTAGCAAGAATAGAAGGTGTTTTTGGAGGAGTTACTTCAGGAGCTAATGTTTGGGCAGCAATACAAAGAGCTAAAGTTTTAGGAAAAGGGAAAAAAATAGTTACTGTAATTTGCGATTCTGGACTCAAATATTTAAACGGTGATTTGTATAAATAGTTTATTAATATTAAAAACAGATATTAATTAATGGATTTGATAGTAGATTTTTTCTTAGTAGGAGGTATAGTTATTATTGCTGTAATTTTATTACACTTACTAAAATTAAAAGAGAAAGAATTACCACAAAAAATATTAATTGTACTTTTTTTTCTTCTCTTTTCTGTTTCGATTTATTTTTATGGATTACTTCATAATATTAAGGAACTAGCGGCATTTTTTTTTCTTCCTAATGATATTACGATAATTATTTTAGGTCCTTTATTATTTCTTTATGTAAAATCTTTATTTTTAAAAGAAGAAAATTTAGTAAAAAATAATATAGTACATTTTATTCCTACTTTTTTGTTTGCTTTATGTATTACGATTCCAACGATAATATTCAATACTTTTAAAGTAACAAGTTTAGCTTATACACATTCAAATAGTATTCGTGTAATTATAAAAACTGATGGTTTATATTTTATAGGTTACTTAATTGTTTCATTACAATTATTAATAAAGTATAGAAAGTTAACTAAATATAAATATTCGAATTTAACAAAGTTCGATTTTAATTGGATAAAAATCATGCTTATTTCAGCATTAAGCATTATGGTTTTCGATTTGTTTGTTAAGATTTATAAAACTTTTTTTGTTGATTTTAATGTGGATACAGATTATATAACTGTTTTAGCAATGATTGTTCTAGTTATTTATTTAGGATATCATGGGGTAAATCAATCAAAGGTATTACTTCCTTCTTTTTTACTGAAAAACGAAATAAAACCTGAAATTATTAACACAAAAAAACAGGAAACTTCACCAGTAAAAAAAGAAGAATTTAAAACTTTAAAAAATGAATTAGAACTTCTTTTAAATACACATCAACCATATTTAGATGAAGATTTAACATTAGGGAAATTAGCAAAACAAATAGCTACAACAGATAAAAAACTTTCTATCTTATTAAATCAGTATATGAATATTACATTTTACGATTTAATAAATAAATATCGTGTTAAAGCTGTAAAAGAAAAAATAAACACAGAGGCTTATAAAAATTACAATCTCTTTGGAATTGCATGTGAATGCGGATTTAAATCTAGAACTAGCTTTAATAGAATTTTTAAGAAAGAAACAGGGCTTTCTCCTTCAGAATATAAAAAGAGTATTTCTTAAGAGTTTACTTAGGATTTTAACATATAATAACAGACCAATGCTTCCATTGGTCAATCAAAAACATTATAAATTTATTGATTTGCCATCAAATTATAAATTTATAATAAAGATGAAAAAAAACGTATTAACATTATTTTTGTGTGTGTTTACATTAATTGTAAAATCTCAAAACACACTTGAAAAACCAGAAAATTTAAGTGTAGAAAAATCAATTTTTGGAATTCAAACAGGGTTTGCTGGATTGTGGGCTTACAACGAATTAAAATTATCTAATCAAATAGCCTTGAGAACAGAGTTAGGTTTTGATTTTTCTAAAAATGAAGATTTTTACCCTGAAGCAGGATTTTTATTTACTACAGTTGTTACATTAGAACCTCGATGGTATTACAATTTAAATAAGCGAGCAAGTAAGTCAAAATCAATAAAAGGGAACAGTGGTAATTTTTTTGCCCTTAAAACAAGTTTTCATTCAGACGATTTACTTATTAAGTTTGGAGATAATAGCAAAGCTAAAATAGTAGATAATTTATCTATAATTCCAACTTGGGGAATGAGAAGATCTATTGGAAAACATTTTAATTATGAAACAGGAATTGGGGTTGGTTACATTCATTATTTTTCTAAAAATTCAGGGTTTAAAATGGATAAAGGTGAAACTGCAGTGAATTTACATTTACGAGTTGGGTATCAATTTTAAGGATAAAGAAATATATAAATAGTAACGATTTCAGTCATAACTGAAATCGTTACTATTTTAGGTTTTTAAAAACTAAAAAGTAGTATGTAGTTTGTTGTTCTAGATAGAAATATTTGAATGAGGATTTGTATAAATAGATATATTTGTTATAAATTGAAAAATAAAAAAATGGCTGTTTACGCAATAGGAGATATACATGGATGTTTAAAAGCATTACAGACAATTTTTAATCAGAAGATTATAAAAGAAGAAGACACAATTGTTTTTTTAGGTGACTATATAGATCGTGGTCCTAATAGTAAAGGAGTTATAGATTGGTTAATTAAGAATAAAAGGAAGTATAATTTCGAATTTATTTTAGGAAATCACGAAATTATGATGCAAACATCTAAAAACAATAAGGAAAGATTAAGAGAATGGCTTTATTTTGGAGGAGCAGAAACCTTAGATTCCTATAAAATAAGTGATGACCCTAAATGGGTACAAAAAGTAGATAAGAGTCATTGGTACTTTATAGACAACTGTAAGCATTACCTTGAAATAGGAGATTATATTTTTGTGCATGCAGGTTTAGAAAAAGGTAAGAAATTAAAGAATCAAAATAAACATAACTTGTTTTGGAAAAAGTACGAAATACCAGAGCAATACAGTACCACTAAAAAAGTGATTTGTGGTCATACTTCAAGAAAAAATGGAAAAATTGCTGATTTTGGTCACACAGTTTGTATAGATACATATGCTTATGGAGGAATGTGGTTAACATGTTTAAATGTAGAAACAAAAGAGTTTATAAAAACGAATAATAAAGGAGAGGTAGAGATTGGGAAATTATAACTCACAAAAAGAACAAACGACTGAAGAGTTTAAAGTAAATAAAGATAGCATCATCGCTTTTATTGTTTTTATATTAATAGGGATAATTATTTTTTATAGTTACAATAAGAAAAGAAATCTAGAAAAGGAAGGAATAGAAACTAAAGGTAAAATTATAGGCTTAAAAAAAAGAAGAGGAAAAAAATATTTTGAATATGTTTTTTTTGTTAAAGGCAAAAAGTATAAAGGACAAGTACTCGCAAAAAAATTTAATTGTAAGAATAAAAGGAGAGATTGTAAAGGAGAAACGTTCTTTGTTATTTATTCTCCAAAAGACCCGAGTAATAATAGAATAGATGATAAGTATTTAAGTTTAGAATAAGAAGACTTTTTATAATTTATATGGGCATATTAATTTTTTACATACTTTTTTCTTCTTTTCTTTTTGGAATTATGGTTTTTGTTTTTAAAAAAGTAAGTA
>CALISK010000373.1 GCA_938041625.1 uncultured Tenacibaculum sp.
ATTTAAAACTGATACGTTTCGCCAATAAATGATAAAACATTCTCAGCACTTAATTTTAACTCCCAATATCCTTTTGCATTTTTCAGAATATAATAATTACTTCCAGGAGAATGATCTTGACTACAACCAGGTCTATATCCCTTAAGTACAGAAACGACTTCTAAATCATTAAAATCGGTAATTCCTTTATTAGTGAAAAGAGTTTTTTTATCTATTGGATAATTGTTGTTTAAGACATTCTCTTCAGAGAAAGAAACATGTGTTGTATTATCTAATAGTGGAGATAAGTGTTTTATTGGTTTAGGTAGTATATCTATATTTTTAATGAGAAACTCATTATTATAAGAAGTAACTCTAATATTATAAAGACCATTTTTATCAGTAACAGTTTTTTGATACCCAGAACCTCTTTCATGGATTTTTAAAGAACTTATGTCTAATTTTTGTGTAGTAACACCTTTGTAAAACAAGTTGTTTTCGTAAGTAATTAATTCATTATCTAAAACTTTAATTTTTTCTAAGTTTAAATTAGTGATTTTAGTTTTTTTACTTAAATAGTAAAGCGTGTCATTAATAACGGCATACTTAGTTCCAGTTATAGATTTACAATTTTCTGTTTTTAAATTAAAGATAGGTTCTAGTTTTTCACTATGACTATCTTTTTTCTTGTAGACTGTTATATTATCTTTAAAAAAAGATCCATTAATAGATTTTAGAAAACCATTTTTATTGATTTTTTTATTTTTATAATAAGCGAAATTTTTATCAAAGCCATAAGGAAATTCGCTTACAAAAGTTTTAGGATCTGCTCCTTTTATTGTTTTGCCTAAATAGTATACATAATGTTTGTCTTTACTATAATTACTATAAGAAATACGTTTATAAGAAGAAGAATCTATTTTGTTTATTTTTAAGGTATTCTTGTATATAAAATTATTGTTTTTCCAATAAACGGTAGAATTCATTCTATATTGATCGTGAATAATAATTGGTTTATTAGGAGTGACGTTTAATTTCATACCATTAAAGAAGATATTTTTATCATCATAAGCTAATCCTAGGCCCACTGTTTTAAAAGAACCAACATTCGTATTTACTTTTCTATGTATAGCACATTTCTCAAAGTATACACTGTTTTTATTTATAATGTAATTAGGTTTTTCTAAAAATTTACATTGGTTATATGCTTGTTTAGATTCGTTAATTTGAGAAAAAGAGAAAAAACAATTGAAAAGAATAGTTAATAGAAGTATATTTTTCATCATGTTATTTTTTTAAATTGATTTTAGATTTAGGGATAATTTTACCGTTGAAATAAAAATTGTTTTTATCAAAACCATAATAGTAAAATTGATTAAAAGACATTGCGTCTGCTTCCTTTATTAAATCATTTTTATAGTAAACACCGTTTTTATCAGAAACAAACTCACGAGAAAAAACATGAAAAGTTTTGGCGTTGTATTTAGTTATTTTACCTTCAAAATATACATGGTTTTTATCTTTAGCGAAATCTGAATTTTTAAATTCTTCAAAAGAAAGAAGATCTATATCAAATAAATAGTTGTTGTATAAAGCTTTTCCGTTTTTAAAAGTAATATATGATCTGTAACCATTACCATTATATACCTCAGTGATAGGAGCTATTGGTGTTTGTTTAGTGTTAGAGGTAAATAATAGAATTCCGTCAGTTAAATATTTAGTATTACCATATTTTCGAAGTTGAGATTTGTCTTTTAAACCTATTAAACGACCATACTTGTATGTTTTGTTTTTAGAAGTTTTTAAAAGATGATTTCTTTCAGTTAAAACAGACTCATTTTTAGTTAAAATACCAATAATTTCTCCTTGATAAAGAATTGTTTTTCCGGTTAAAGCATAATAATGATTAATAACTTTAAAGTTGTTTTTATTAGGATGTTTAACTACTATAACATCATTATTATAAGTGTTGATAAATAAAATTTGATTTCCATAACGATAATAATTGTTGTCTATTTTTTTGATAGAATTATCAGGAATAGGGTTTAAATTAGAAATTCTTTTTTTTCGATAAAAAACAGCATTTTTATCATACCCAAAATTATCATTTAAAACCCTAAAAGAAATAGGGTCTGCACCTTCTATTTTGTCAAAATCAAGAAATACGTTTTTAGCATCTCTACAATAAGAAGCATATTTATCATTCTCTTTAATGATTGAAAAAGAATCAGGATCAACATTTTTAATAGGATTAAAAGTTACATGATCGTCATATTCATAAATTAGATATACCTGTTTTTTATCTTTTGCATAGTCATTATTGTAAATTATAAAAGTACTAGCATCAATAAAAGGCTGTGGTTTTTCATTTACATAAATATGTTTTCCTTTTCTAATTTTAGTATGGTTAGATGCAGGAAATGTATACAATTCCTTTAAGGAATAAATAGGTTCTTTTTCTATTTTTATAGCAGTTAAATTCTGAGAGAAAGCTTTTTTTAATTGAGAGCTTATCCAATCGAAGTAACTTTTAAATGCATCATCATTAACTAAATGTTTTTTAGGTACTCTATTAGGAAAAACATTACCTAAATAGAAATCATGATATTTATCCTTAGCATAATGATTCATTTTAGAATTAGGAACATGAAATGTTATAGCATCAGCTTTTAGAAGTTTATCTCTGTAAAATACTTTCTTATCATCTTTAACATAATTGTAATTAATATATTTAAAACGAGAAGTATTCATTAAATGAGCATATCCAGCATCGCTATATATTTTTGTGTTATCTCCAATAAAATCGATGCTTTTATTTTCAGATTTAAATATTTTTAAGCTATTTATATCTAAAGGCAACTTAAAATCTTTGTAATAGACATTGTTTTTATCGCGAAAGAACTCGTAGGAAATAATTTTTAATGTTTCAGAATGTGAATCAGTAATTCTTATGTTTTCCCAGTATATAGATTCATCATCTATATTAATTTTGTCATTATATTTTCTAAAAGATTTTGGAGAGGTACTACCAATAGGGAAGTATGATTTTGCATAATAATCGTAAATATAAACATCATTTATATCAGAAAAATATGTTTTATTTCCCCAATGGTTTCCATGTATTTCAAAAGTGGCAGCATCATATTC
>CALISK010000374.1 GCA_938041625.1 uncultured Tenacibaculum sp.
TACGAATCACATCCTTGGATTAGAAGTTCTCGACAACGAGATTGAATATCTCCTTCTAAAACTTTATACCTATATTTTGTAGACCAAACAATATGACAAGTCAATCGACTAACAGTATGGGATCCTTTTCTTACATTTGAATTCATAAATACAAATCTATAAATTTCATAGCACTAAAGTTCTGCAATGAAATTGCAGGGTTTTAAACCCGAATTTGAGACCAATAAATTAGACGCATATCTGTCTAAATTATCATTTCCATATGAATAACCTTCCATAATGTCTATTTCACCTTTAGTAGGCCAACCATTTTCTTCAACTGTCCAAAAAGCTGGCCAGGCACCATAACTATTATGAAAATCTACAAATTGATTATTCCAATTTTTAGCTTTTAATACAATTTTACTCGTGAATCGCATTTGCTCACCAACTTTAGGTTTAAATTTTCTTTTCGATTTTATATGACCCGATTCGTAATTATTATTCCCTTTCTTTTTTGCTATTAACACTAATGCATTGGTGTTATTACCTACATTAGTTGTAAATGCTTGTGCTGGTTTATAATTACAGATATCTGAATTATAATCTTTCCGTTCTGTTTTATTCCAATTTGACAAGTTATTAAAATCGTCAAAAAAGAAAGTATTCCATCCATTTTTTGCGGAAGTTTCTATGATCTCTTTTTGATTTTCTAGATCTAGTGAATTTTCATCTACTTTTAATTCTAAATCATCTTGACAAGAAAAAAATACGACACTTAAACTAAGTATACAGATTTGATTCAAATTTAATTTAGCTATTAATTTTTTAATCTTCATTTTATTAAATTTTGAGGGTTAATTAAGTTTTACTATTACAATAATAATTAAAACACCATCCTCTTTTCAATGTAAAAAAAACTAAAATTGATATAAAAATTAAGACATAAAAAAAAGAACACCTAATTAGATGCTCTTTTTATTTTAACTAAGATTTTTTATTTATAAAAATATATTTTAATAGTTATTCAAAAATTGAGTTACGTTCTTCTCCATTCTTGATAAAATATTAGATACCTCTCCTTTTGTAAATTCTTCTCCTATAATTTGTTCATATAATTCTATATAGCGATTTGATATTTCAACAATTTTTTCGTCAGACATTTCAGGAATCTGTTGTCCTTCTTTACCTTGAAAACCATTTTCTATTAACCATTGACGAACAAATTCTTTTGATAATTGTTTTTGTTTCTCTCCTTTATCTTGACGTTCTTGATAACCATCTACATAAAAATAACGAGAAGAGTCTGGTGTATGAATTTCATCAATTAACACTATTCTTCCATCTTTTGTTTTACCAAATTCATATTTAGTATCTACTAAAATTAAATCTCTTTTTGCAGCTATTTCTGTACCTCTAGCAAACAATTTTCTTGTGTATTCTTCTAAAACAATGTAGTCTTCCTCAGTAACAATACCTTTCGCTAAAATTTCTTCTCTAGAAATATCTTCATCATGTTCTCCATTATCTGCTTTTGTAGACGGAGTAATAATTGGTGTAGGAAATTTATCATTCTCCTTCATTCCTTCTGCCATAGCAACTCCGCATAGCATTCTTTTACCTAATTTATATTCTCTAGCTGCATGGCCAGATAAGTAGCCACGAATCACCATTTCTACTTTAAAAGGTTCACATAAATGACCTACTGCTACATTTTCATCAGGATTAGCGATTAACCAATTCGGAACAATATCAGCTGTGTCGTTCATCATTTTAGTAGCAATCTGATTTAATATTTGCCCTTTAAATGGTATTTGACGTGGCATAATTACATCAAAAGCAGACAAACGATCGGACGCTATCATTACTAATAACTCCTCATTTATATTGTATACTTCTCTTACTTTACCCTTATAAACAGATTTTTGTTTCGGAAAGTTAAAATCGGTGTTGTTTATTGTGTTCATTCTGTTGTGTTGTTGTAGCGCAAAAGTAAACTTTTTAATCTTTTTTAGGAAGTCTTTTTGTGTCTTCAATATTACCTTTCATAAGAATGACTACTTTTTTTGAACACATTAGCTGTTTTATTTTTCACTATGGTTAAGTAAAATATATAAAGCTTTAAATTAAATACTAAAACCTCTATTAATTACTATTTGTCTTGTAAATAGTTTTTTTCATTCATTTTTATTCCTCTCGTGATTTTTCTAACTACAGTTTCTCTATTTTTCGCTAATTTAAAAAACTCAGGTATATGTAAAAAAGAGAAAGAAAGTTCATTATTGATTTGTTTTCTATTTTTCGACTTTATAAATTCTAGAATTGCTATAGCGTGTTCCAAATTCCAAGCCCATAAAATTCTTCCTTTAATATTAAATTTCCAATACGCATCTTTCTCCCAATTGACTATTTCTTCACTATTATTCCCACATTTTGGGCAACTTAATATAGCTTTAAAATCCTTCGTTAATTTCCCAGAATTAAAAATTATTTTGTTTCCATTTGAATTCTTTGCTATTGGAATTTCAGAGCAATTACTTTCTTCTTTGCATTTTGGACAAATGACACTAAATACTTTAGGAAAGCTAAACCATTCATAGATGTAGGTCATTTATATTCTTTTTGATTATAATTATCTTTAATCAAAATTTCTATCTTAATCATTATCTTCCTAAATAAAAATCATAAACTGTATTTTTATTACTAATCACATTCATTAATAATATTTACATAAATACCTTAAGAATTACTAAACCACCCTGCACTAGAAGTGCAGGGGTTTTGATTAGGACTGAAAGTCCTTTTTTCTTACTCTAGTATAAAGTTTGAATTATCATTACTATCTTTTCGTCTATGATGTTCTAAATACTTGTTAACCATTTCATCAG
>CALISK010000375.1 GCA_938041625.1 uncultured Tenacibaculum sp.
TTATTTATAATAGACTTTTATGGTTAGGTATTTCGAGTATAGTACTTGCAGGAGTTTATCGTTTATTTTCTTTTAGTCAGAATGCCTTTTCTTTTAGTTTTAAAAAGAATAAAGGAGAGCGAATGATAAAACATAATTTTGGAGGTATAACAAGAGTAGAAATACCAAAAGTAAATTACGAATTCTCTTTTTGGAATGATGTAAAAACAATGTGGAAGCTTTCTAATGTTGATTTTAAATATATAGTTAAGAGTTTACCATTTATTGCTATTTTAATAGTAGGTTTAATATCTTTATTGTTATTTGCTATCACTGCGGGAGAATTATTTGGAACAAAAACATACCCTACTACTTGGCAAATGTTATTGTTACCAGGATCTGTATTTACTTTCTTTATTAGTTTACTTACTTTTTTATATGCAGGTATGTTAATACGAAGAGGAGAAATAGTAAAAACAAATCATTTAATAGATATTACGCCAGTCAAAAATTGGTCGCTTCTTGGTTCAAAATTTATAGCTCTTTTAAAAATGCAATTGGTATTATTATTCATAATTGTGGTTGCAGGAGTGTTATTTCAAATATATAAAGGGTATTATACTTTTGAATTAGGACACTATTTATATGAAGTATATGGGTTGCTTTTTATTCATTACGTTATTTGGGCATTTTTAGCAATGTTGATACAAACATTGATTAAAAATCAATATTTAGGTTTGTTTGTGTTGTTGGTACTATTTATGGGACTTCCATTTTTATCTTTCGCAGGTATAGAACAATCAATTTTTAAATATAATCAAGGACCAGGATATCAGTATTCAGACATGAATGGATATGGAGCTTCATTTAATAGATATTTTGCATATAAAATTTATTGGTTTTTTGGAGGGTTGATATTATTGATTTTAGCAGGTTTATTTTGGATGCGTGGTATTACATTTTCATTTAAAGAAAGGTTGCAAGTTGCTAAAAAGAGATTCAATTTAAAAACAGTAGGATTATTAGCAGTATTAGGAGTTGTTTTTTTCGGAATAGGAGGTAGCATTTATCATGAAAATAATAATTTAAATAAACGTCGTTCTGCAAAGGAAAATGAAGAAATGAGAGTGAAATGGGAGAAAGATTATAAAAAATATGAAGGAAAA
Organism: uncultured Tenacibaculum sp.; assembly: GCA_938041625.1. Classification (GTDB taxonomy): domain Bacteria; phylum Bacteroidota; class Bacteroidia; order Flavobacteriales; family Flavobacteriaceae; genus Polaribacter. Next base: position 1,146 of record CALISK010000375.1, read on the forward strand.
GCACAACCAAGAATTGTGGCTGTGAATGTTGATATGAATATTTTTCCTAAGACAAGAGATTTTAAATCTTCAGGAACTTATAAAATGATAAACAAGACAACTAAAGTTATTGATAGTATCTTCTTAAATCATAATTCATATCCTAGTACATTTAAATTTAATAAAGCTACGACATTAGTATTAGAAGATAGTATTCAAAACTTCGACATCTATAAATTAAAGAAACCATTACAACCAGGAGATAGTTTGGAGTTAGTTTTTGAGGTTCATAATAAATCAAATACTTTTTTAAGAAGTCATTCTCCAGTAAGGTTTAATGGTACGTTCATTAGTAGTTTTCAGTTGTTTCCTTCTTTAGGGTATTCTTCTCAAGGAGAATTAAGAGATGATAAAACACGTAAAAAATATGGGTTATCTAAGAATGAATTACGACCACATCCATCAGATTCAACAGCCTTAGGTGATACGTATATTTCTAAAGATTCGGATTGGATAGATTTTGAAGCTACGGTTTCAACTTCAGAAGATCAAATAGCGATTGCACCAGGGTATTTACAGAAAGAATGGGTAAAAGACGGGCGTAAATATTTCCATTATAAAATGGATAGTAAAATTTTAAACTTTTATGCGTTTAATTCTGCTAAATATGAAATTAAAAAAGACAAATGGAATGATGTAAATTTAGAAATCTACTATCAAAAAGGACATGAGTATAATTTAGAAAGAATGATGAAAGGAATAAAAGCTTCTTTAACATATAATTCTAAAAACTTTAGTCCGTACCAACATAAACAAGTTCGTATTATAGAATTTCCAAGAACTGGAGGAAGTTTTGCGCAATCGTTTCCTAATACCATTCCGTTTTCAGAAGGGGTTGGGTTTATAGCAGATGTTGACGATTCGGATGAAGGAGGAGTAGACTATCCTTTTGCAATAACAGTACACGAATTAGCGCATCAATGGTGGGCACATCAAGTTATAGGAGCAGATGTTTTAGGGGCAACAATGATGTCTGAAAGCATGTCAGAGTATGTTTCTTTAAAAGTATTAGAGCATGAGTATGGAAAAAATAAAATGCGTAAGTTTTTAAAGAATGCCTTAGATGGATATCTACGTCAACGAACAGTAGAACGTAAAAGAGAAAACCCGTTGATGTATAATGACGGACAAGGATATATTCATTACCAAAAAGGTTCAATGGTATTGTATGCATTAAGTGATTATATAGGAGAAGAGAAGTTGAATGGAGCTTTAAAGAAATATGTAGAGAAAGTGAAGTTTCAGGAAGCACCATATACAACATCAATAGAAATGGTTGATTATATAAGAAAGGTTACACCAGATAGTCTACAATATGTAATAAAAGATATGTTTGAAACGGTTACACTTTATAGAAATAGAATTGTTGAGGTAAGTTCTAAGGAGTTAGAGAATGGTAAATATCAAGTAGATATTGAGTTTAATGTAAGTAAATATAGAAATAATGATAAAGGAAAACGTTATTACGGAGAACAAGTAGGAGATACTATTTCATATAAAACTGAAAAAATGAAAAAACCAGTTTTATCTGTTCCTTTAAAAGATTATATAGATATTGGAATTTTTGGAGAAGAGGAAATAGATGGAAAAAAGAAAGAAATAGAATTGTATTTGAAAAA
>CALISK010000376.1 GCA_938041625.1 uncultured Tenacibaculum sp.
TTAACTATCGCCATGGGTATAAAGGTTTTTTGAATGGAACTCATGATTACGATAAAATTCAAATAAAATATAATCAACCAATTTTATTAGGAAAGTATGGTTTATTGGATGCTACTGTTGAAGGAGGTAAAACCTTTGGAAATGTACCTATTTCATTATTGAGTGCTGTGCCAGCTAACCAATCATTTTCGTTAGTTCCTAATACTTTTTCATTATTGAATTTTTATGACTTTGTAACAGACGAATATGTTTCTACCCATTTTGAACATCATTTTAATGGTTTTATTTTAAATAGAATTCCATTGTTAAAAAAGCTTAAATTAAGGAGTTTAGCTACTTTTAGAGCAGTGTATGGTAAAATTTCTGATGCAAACATAGCAGTTAATAGTGTTCCTAATAATACTGGTTTAGCTCAAAATATAAATTATAACGCACCTACAAGACCTTATTATGAGTATGGATTTGGGGTAGAGAATATAGGATATGGTAATTTACGTTTCTTAAGAGTAGATGCAATATGGAGAAGTAGTTATACACCTCCGGCCAATAGTATTGCAGTACCAACGCCTACATTTGCCATTAGAATAGGAATTAAACCAGATCTATAATATTTATTTAACTTAAAAATAACCCTAAAAGTTTGTGATCGAACTGCAATTTATATGTAGTTTTGTAATCCGAATTTTTGAAACGAATAAAACAAATATGACAGCAAAAGAGAAACAAACTGTTGATGTACTAATAGAGATACCAAAAGGAAGTAGAAATAAATACGAATACGATTTTGATTTAGGAAAAATCCGTTTTGATAGAATGTTATTTTCTTCAATGATGTATCCTGGTGATTACGGTTTTATTCCAGAAACATTAGCTTTAGATGGTGATCCATTAGATGTTTTAGTGTTAGGAGCAGAGCCAACTTTTCCAATGTGTGTAATGGAAGTTAAACCCATAGGGGTTTTTCATATGGCAGACGAAAAAGGACCAGATGAAAAAATAGTTTGTGTACCTGTGTCAGATCCTATTTGGAATAAGTATACTGATTTATCAGATTTAAATCCACACCTTCAAAAAGAGATAACACATTTTTTTAAGGTGTATAAAGATTTAGAAAAGAAAAAAGTAGATATTGGCGACTGGGGAAATGCAGATGAGGCTTATGAAATCTTAGATAAATGTATTTCACGTTATGAAAATAGTGAGCATAAAGAAAAAGGAGATTTTAAAATATAATAGAGAAGAATTCTCTTAAAAACAAGAAGCCATTCAGAATAAACTGAATGGCTTTTTTTTGTTTAGTTGTTGATTTTGTTATATTTATAAACACAAATTAACTAATCAAATAACTAAATATGGAATCAAACATAGTATATGTGCCAATAATTTTGGCAGTATTGGGATTAATTTTTATGATGATAAAGATGTCTTGGGTGAAAAAACAAGATCCTGGAGATGAAAAAATGCAATCCATATCTAAAAGTATAAAAGAAGGAGCTTTAGCCTTTTTAGCTGCAGAATACAGACTCTTACTAATTTTTGTAGTAATTGCTTCTGTAGCGCTTTTTATAATTTCAACTTTAATAGAAACTACAAGTTGGATGATTGTTCCGGCATTTATAATAGGAGCTGTTTTTTCTGCTTTAGCGGGTAATATTGGAATGCGAATAGCAACTGATGCGAATGCTAGAACTGCAGAGGCAGCAAAAACAAGTTTACCACAAGCATTAAAAGTCTCTTTTGGAGGAGGTACAGTAATGGGGCTAGGAGTTGCAGGTTTAGCAGTTCTAGGTTTAAGTTTATTCTTTATTTTCTTTACAAATCAATTTATGGGAGGACAAGGTTCTTTTTATAATAATATGACTGTTGTTTTAGAAGCACTAGCAGGATTTTCTTTAGGAGCAGAATCAATTGCTTTATTTGCTCGTGTTGGTGGAGGTATTTATACAAAAGCGGCAGATGTTGGAGCGGATTTAGTAGGAAAGGTAGAAGCAGGAATTCCAGAAGATGATCCACGTAACCCAGCTACTATCGCAGATAATGTTGGTGATAATGTTGGAGATGTTGCAGGTATGGGAGCAGATTTATTTGGTTCTTATGTAGCTACGGTATTAGCAGCAATGGTGTTAGGAAATTATGTGATAAGAGATATGTCATCTGTAACTCAATTTACAGATGCATTTAATGGAATGGGGCCCATTTTATTACCATTAGTTATTGCAGGTGTAGGAATTTTAGCATCCATTATAGGAACTTTTTTAGTTAAAATTAAAGATAACAATGCGAAAGAAACTCAAGTACAAAAAGCTTTAGATATAGGGAATTGGGCTTCAATGATATTAACTTTAATAGCAAGTTGGTTTTTAATTCAATGGATGTTGCCAGAAATATTAAAAATGGACTTTTTTGGAGAGGGAATAAAAGATGTACCTTCTAGGCATGTATTTTATACCTGTATGATAGGTTTGGCGGTAGGAGCATTAATTTCTATGGTGACTGCTTATTATACAAGTTTAGGTAAAAAGCCAGTGATGGATATTGTAAAGAATAGTGCAACTGGTGCAGGAACAAATATTATTGCAGGTTTAGCGGTAGGTATGAAATCTACCTTTTTATCTGTTATTTTATTTGCCGCAGCAATTTATGGTTCATATGCATTGGCCGGTTTTTATGGAGTAGCCTTAGCGGCTTCTGCAATGATGGCTACAACAGCAATGCAATTGGCTATTGATGGTTTTGGACCTATTGCAGATAATGCAGGAGGAGTCGCAGAAATGAGTGAATTAGAAGACCATGTTCGTGAACGTACTGATATTTTAGATTCAGTAGGTAACACAACAGCAGCAGTAGGAAAAGGGTTTGCAATAGCATCAGCAGCATTAACAGCCTTAGCTTTATTTGCAGCTTATGTAACATTTACAGGAATTGATGGAATTAATATTTTTAAAGCGGATGTTTTAGCGATGTTGTTTGTTGGAGGAATGATTCCTGTTATTTTTTCAGCTTTAGCTATGGAGTCTGTGGGTAAAGCAGCTATGGAAATGGTTCATGAAGTACGCCGTCAGTTTAGAGAAATTCCTGGGATTATGGAAGGAACTGGTACTCCAGAATATGCAAAGTGTGTAGATATTTCTACAAAAGCAGCATTAAGAGAAATGATTTTACCAGGATTAATAACTATTATAACTCCAATTTTAATCGGATTGATTTTTGGGGCTGAACCATTAGGGGGGTATATGGCTGGTGTTTGTGTTTCTGGTGTAATGTGGGCTATTTTTCAAAACAATGCAGGAGGAGCTTGGGATAATGCAAAAAAATCTTTTGAAGCTGGTGTAGAGATTAATGGAGAAATGACATACAAAGGTTCTGATGCACATAAAGCTGCCGTTACTGGAGATACTGTTGGAGATCCTTTTAAAGATACTTCAGGACCTTCAATGAATATTCTAATAAAATTAACTTGTTTAGTTGGTTTGGTAATAGCACCAATTTTAGGCGGACACTCTTCAAGTGAGCATGCTTCAACAGAAGCAAAAGAAGAAATTAAGATTGAGGTAAAAAAAGAGAAAACTAATTTAACGACAACCATTGTTACAACTACTTATATGAAAGATGGAGTAGAGGAAGAAAAGAAAGAAACAATAGAAGGAACACTTCAAGAAGTGAAATCGAAAATATTAGCTCTTAAAGAAGAAGATGCCAATGGTAAAGTTCATTATAAATTGGATACCGGTAAAGGAAAAATAAAAAAGATAGATGAAATAGAAAGAGTTTTATAAGATAATTCTATTTCTAATATTTTAAAACACCAGTTTATTTGCTGGTGTTTTTTTATACCACAATATGTGTTGAGTTTTTTACATCGCTAATCATAAAAGAACTTTGAGTACTTCCTATATGTTTAATAGAGGTAAGTTTGTTTA
>CALISK010000377.1 GCA_938041625.1 uncultured Tenacibaculum sp.
GGATGGAGAATGCTTTTATTAAAAGAATTACTATTTAGAAAGAAAACGTTAAATTTTATTAATATCTTTTTTTTTCATATGTAATACGTTTATTGTACCCGTAACAATTTTGTTGCAATAAACGATGCTGCTTATAATTAAGCTAAGCAGATAACTAATACATTTTATTATGAAAAAGATGTCAAAAAAATCATTGAAAGATTTCCAAAATGGGAAGAGTGTTCAAACACTTGTGAAGGATCAGAAGGTTAAAGTGAAGGGTGGGATAGTTATTGATGATATTAATGGAATTTAATCTTTCTTAGGGTAAGCCCCATTCCTTTTTGAGGGATGGGGTTTATTTTTCTAGTTCGGCGATTCTGCTTTGCAACCATTTTGTATCAGCAACTTCTCCAGCATTTTCTAACTCTTCTTTTATTTTATTTAATGCTTTGTTATCTCCAGGGATAATTCGAGTTAATTTTTTAGTAAATCGAATCAAGTTAGAATAAGATTTTTTCCATCTTTCGGGTAAATCTTTTCTTCGATTAATATATGCTCTGAAGCTTTCAAGAAGAGAGTAAAGAGGCTCTATTTCATCGTTTTCATAGTACGTTGCAAGTAAAAGCGATTTTGAACTAAGGCTATAAACAATATCCTCATACTCAACTTCTTGAAGAAGTGAAATTACTTTTTCATATTCTTTTTTGTAATAATAAAGTCTTGCTAAATTGAATGTGTATGCATTCTCTCTAGAATCAACAGGTAATTTATGTTTATTACTTAAAATAAACTCCTGAGTCCAGTCAAAATATCCCAATCTTAATGCTGCTGTAACAATATTTTTAAAATGAAAAGGATGTAACTCTCCTTCTACATATATTGCTCCTTTGTTTAAATAATCTTGATATAATTCAAATAATTCATTTAAGAAATGAGTATGCCCTTGGTTGTTTTTACCCACACAATAGTTCAATGACGAATCATATAATTGGCGAGCTTCAACAGAATGAAATTTTTGACCATAATCTCGTAGTAAGTTTTTTAATTTAAAATAATGCTCTTCATTTTCCTTTTCTACATATGTTAAATATATTTGATAGTAAATTGAAATAGCAGGGATATCCTCTTTATACTTCTTTGCTAGTTGAAGGATTTCTTTAGAAAAAGTTACATTGTATTTTATATTTGGAGTTTTTTGACTTAGGACATTGCAGTACGATCTTAATTTTTCAGTTAAAAAAAAAATTGTAAGGTGATGATCAATCTCATCTAAATTATGTCTTATTGAGTTTTTAAATTCATGTTGTGTAATTTCAAAATAATTTTTTTGTATTAAATATTGCTTAAAATAGAATTCTGAATCTTCATGAGGATGTTTTTCAATAATATTATTTGAATTCCTAATTACACTAGAATACATTTTTTTTATTCCTCTATTTCCAATTGACTGGATTAAATTAGCAGATTTTTGAAGGTTATCATAATCATAAATTTGTTGAGATAGAAATCCTTCTATCATTTTTAATAAATCAGAATTTAACTTTCTAAATCTAACGTCATTATATTTTTGGTCTTTAAAAAGCTTTTTCCAAACATTTTCTTTTTCTAATAGTGCTGGCTTTGGTGAGTGGATCCCTTTTAGAATAATATCATAAAATTGAATTAATTGCTTACTTTTATTAAAATATGGAGAAATAATATATTTGTGAAATTGATTTAAATCAATCTTATTAAAGTGTTTTAGAATAGTAATTAATTTATTATTGTGCATTTATTACATTTTTTTTTATATTGAGGGATATTTTGATATGGAAAATTTTCAATCATTCTAACCAACCTTACACAATACCGTTTTCAACTAACTTTTAACCGTAAATAATTATAGAATTTACTAATTATTTGTTTGAACTAAAATAATTTCCATTATTTTATGAAGCAAATAAAGGTAAATAATTCACAATTTTAATGAATTTCTGAATTAATAATTTGTAAATCATTGATTATCAATAACATTTTATATTTTTTTTAATATATTATGCTTGAAAATATGTTACAATTGTCTATTTTTGTACTAGAATCCATTAATTTTAAAACTATATATTGTAATTAATTAAATTTATGCACCTAAAAACTTAACATGTTCAATTTTAAAAAATTGAAATTGGACTCAATCTAAAAGAGCAATGAACATATCTTTACAACATTTTAAATTTATTTTAATCTTAGCCTTTCTTGGTGGAGCGATTGTGGCGGTCGCACAACCTAGTAGCTATGAGAACCAAAAGATTCCTTTAAATCAGGAATATATTATTACTAATGTACCTAATGGTATTCCCAGTATTCCAGCCTTTGGTCATCCCGATCATGGATCCTTATGGATAGAAGTGGTTGGAGGAGAAGAACATGTGCATTATAAGCCTGATTCTAATTATATGGGATTAGATACTTTCTATTTTCAGGTATTTAATCCTCCATTGACTAATATTTTTGTGGGTTATGCCATGGAAATTTCTGAATCAATCGTTTTAATTAAGCGAGACTTTGCTAGTACTTATGTTGGCTCTGAGGCAACTATTTACCCATTGGATAATGATAGTACAACTATAGGAACGCTTAGTTTATTAGAAGTATCTCCAATATTTAACCATGGATCGGTAGAGATTAATGGAAATGAATTTGTATTTTCTCCTAATAATGGGTTTATGGGAATAACTCATATGAGTTATATTGGCTGTAATGAATTTGCCGTATGTGAGAAGGGAATTATAAGTGTTTTGGTTCATGACTATGGCCTACCTTCTTCTCAAACCACGGAAATTCTTACGGCAAAAGAAGAAGCCATTCCTGTTCTTTTACCTTATCCAAATTATACGATTAGCCAATCTCCAAGCAATGGGACGCTAGAGCTCTTAGAGGATTTTTCTTATCTATATACGCCTAATACTGGTTTTAGTGGACAAGATAATTTTTCCTTTAGTTTAACCAATTCTAATGGAACAAGCACTTATACTGTTAACGCAGAAGTAATGAACTTGCCAGCGCAAAATAATTTTGCCAATGATGATTATAGATATATTCCAATTAACTCTGGAGATGAAATAGATGTATTAACTAATGATAATGGTAATTTATTAGCATGGACCTTAACCATCACTTCCGCTCCAACAAATGGATGGGCATGGGCAACTGGAAATGGTGAAATAAAATATGTAGCTAGTCAAAACTTTGAAGGAGTAGATCATTTTACTTATAAGGTCGCGAATGCACTAGGCGTCTATGAAACCTCGACGGTTTATATGACGGTTTCTAATTTTGTTCCTGGTGCAAGTTCATTTGAATTGGACACTTATGATGATACGCCTATTTACTTTGAGTATAATCCTCCTTTTACGCATTATGCTCCCTATAACTTCAATATAATTAATGCACCATTATATGGTACTTTAATAGTTGACTCAAATTCTGTAAATTATATTCCTGTAGCAGGATTTATAGGGACAGAGTCATTTGAATTAGAATATTGTTTAAATGGTAATTGTTATCCATTTGATATCAATGTTAATATATCAGCTAACCCTACTGGAGTACCAGGATGTATCGGAACAGAAGATTGTGTCTGGGCAGGTGATACCAATAAAGATGGAATTGTTGATGGTAAAGATATTCTTTACCTATGTGCTATTGGAGAAGTTGGTATACCTCGATCAAGTCCAACTTCAGATTGGATTGGTCAATTTGGCTCTAATTGGAATAATAATGTAGCAGGAATTAGTAAAAACATTAAGCATATTGATGCCAATGGTGATAGTTTAATTACTTCTGCTGATGCTAATTTGGTGGATATTAATTATGGAAAAAGAAATAAGATTACTCCTCAAATTATTCCAACTCAACAGAATCCATTAATTTTTAATACGATCAATAATGGCCCTCCTCAAGCTGGAGATACTATTCAGATTGAAATTTTAATGGGAACATCAGGGAATCCAGCGATAGATTTTAGTGGTGTTACTTTCCAAATGGCTTATAATCCAGCTATTTTTGATACTGCTTTTGTAGAGTTTGATGAACATGGATGGTTAGGATATGACGCACCAGTAATGCAGTATAGCAAAATTCCTAATGAAGGAAATCTAGATGCAGCCTTTACTAGAAGTGATGAGACGGCTAAAAGTGGTTTTGGGAAAATTGGGACTGTCTCTATTGTTATTGATGACTTAATTGGTATTCGAAATGATGAGTTCACCACCATCAACTTTACCAATACCTATTCCCTTACAGGAAACGGTCACCTTACTAAACTAAACGATACAGAAGTACAAATACAAATAGACGAGTCAGACTTCGATCCTGACCTAAGAAAGAATCCATTAAATGTATTTCCTAATCCAGCGATAGATGGTATCGTTAATCTGCAAACAGATTATTATAATCCTATCCAAGAGGCAAGAATCATTAACTTAATGGGACAAACTTTGCAAACTCGTACAGGAAATGATACTAACGAATTGACTTTAGACGTTGCTAGGTTAGAATCTGGTGTATATATTATTGATGTGATGACGAGTGAAGGGCCAATGTCGAGAAAATTTGAGGTTTTTAGAAGATAAAACCTAGTTCCGAGAATTCGGGAGAGTTTTTTTCAATTTTGTCTCTGGCTATTGAAAAAACTAATCTAACTAGAATGAGCGATGTGGTATTAACCATTCATCATTTATAGTTAACCATTAAATAAGGATATGTTCATTTCATTGGATTTATAATCAGCTTTTGCTGATAGAAATGACCAAAGTTAATAGTGAGTTAGACGCGCCAATCTTATGTTTTACTTGCAATTGACCATTGGTTTAGAAATGGAAAAAGTGGCTGAAGTTGTATCAGTCACTTTTTTTTATGCCCCTACCTCACCTTAATTTCTATTCTAAAGCATTCAATTCCCTGCTCATTTTTTCTTCTTCTCAAACTTAATTTTCCAATTAAATAAACCTGTTTAATGATAAAACAGGAAAATAATATTTGATTTGTTTACAGTTGAAAAACATAATTGTGAACAAGACATTTTACTTATTTATTTCAAAAAATCACAAAATATAATTAGATATGGCAAAGCAGTATATGGACATGAACACCCTTAAATTCTTATTACATAATGTTCATGATTTAGAATCAGTTTTATCGCAAGAATACTTTTCTGAGCATGATAAAGACTCGATGGATATATTTTTAAATTCCATAAAAGATTTTTCTGATCAAGAGTTATTCCCTTACTTTAAGGAAGTCGACGAGCAAGCAGCTTATTATAAAGATGGTAAAATCATCGTTCACCCTCAGGTGGAAGTGATGATGAGAAAAGGCGGAGAAATGGGTTTACTAGCCGCTAATTTTAAATACGAAGATGGAGGACTACAAATTCCAGGTATGGTATCTACAGCTGGTGGATACATCATGGATGCTGCCAATAACCATTTACCAGGCTATACCGGCTTAACGCTTGGAGCAGCAGAATTGATTGCACACTTTGGTAGCGACGAATTAAAAGAAACTTACTTACCCAAAATGTTGGATGGATCATGGGGAGGAACAATGTGTTTGACTGAACCACAAGCGGGAAGTTCATTATCTGATATTACGGCAAGTGCCACTCCAACGGAAGATGGTTATTATAAAATATCAGGACATAAGATATTTATTTCAGGAGG
>CALISK010000378.1 GCA_938041625.1 uncultured Tenacibaculum sp.
GACATGAGAGTTTAAACATTGTTTTCCAATTCCACCATTAATTTTCATTTGTTCCTTTTTAGTTAAATTTTTTCCTAGTTTTAAAATTGATTTTTTCATAATAGTTAAGGTTTAAAATAATTAATTCTTTGAAAGTTTAAAAACACTCAAAGTTTAAGTTTGTTCTTTACGTAAAGAATGTATTATAGCTAAATATATTAAAAAGAAGCTTTGTAAAACAACCCTTCTTCCGAAATGGATAAACGAACTTCCTAGTTGTTTGTTTTTACACTTTAAAAGTTGAATAGCGCAGTGTGAATTTGAAGTTTTAGGTATTGTTTAACTATAGAATTTGATAGTATTACAAATTTAATATAGCTTTTATTAAAACGCTTAAAAGGTTGAAGTTATTAATCAATGTTTAGTATTATAAAATAGGAGTAGAGTCTTTAAAATTGAGTTAAAGTTACACTTGTTTTTTCTAAATTATAATCAATGTTTTAAGCCTTGTATTTTACTATAATTATTTGTTATTTTTCTTGAGAGTTTGCATCAATTTCTTCAATCATTTTTATAGCTTCTGCTTTTGGAGGATATTTTTTTGAAATAAGTACTCCAACAATCATTGCAACTGCAAAAGAAGGAAAAAGCACATCAAGAGCAATAAAATAAGCACCAATACTTTCCATTTCTTTAAATACGAAGTTAAAAAGTATGACCGAAATAAATCCAGAAATCATTGAAGCAATGGCTCCTTTTTCAGAGTATCCTTTCCAGAAAAGAGAAAGAATAATAACAGGGCAAAAGGTAGCAGCAATTCCTGACCAACCAAAAATAATTACCCAAAAAACTTGTCTGTCAGGAGATACGTAATTCATAATCATGGCAATTATTAAAGCAGTAAAAGCCATAATAACTGTAGATACTCTCGATATTTTAGTTAAACTTTCGTCTTTTATGTCTGGTCTAAAAATTTTCTGATAAAAATCGCGTGTAATTGCACTTGAAGCTAGTATTAAAAGAGAATCAATGGTAGACATTATTGCAGATAAAACAATGGCAATGAAAATAGCAACTATAATTGTTGGTAAAAAACTTTCTGTAATCATACTTAATACATCTTCACCATTATTACCTAAAATGGCTTCTGGGTTTTGCCCTTTAGTTGTAAAATAAATACGAGCCAAAATACCAATAGTTACTGCTGCGGCATCTGTTAATAATGTAAAAGTTGTTGCAACCCATTTACCTTTATCTATTTCTTTTTCATTTTTTATCGACATAAATCGAACATATACTTGTGGAGACCCAAGAAAACCAAGCCCAATCATAGAGAAACCTAGAATAGTAAAAAGATTCATCCAACCATCAGTACTTCTTCCCATTATTTGTGTTAATGTAGGATCAATAGCATTTAATCCTTCTGTAATTCCTGCTCCATGATCCATAGAAAACCAAGCAAAAACGGGAAGTAGAACAAGCCCAAAAAACATCAATAATCCTTGAAATAAATCAGACCAAACAGCAGCTACAAAACCACCAATAAAAATATAAGCCAATACAATAAAAAAACCAATTAACGCACCTAATCTATAATCAATACCAAGCATCGATTTAAAAGCAACACCAGTAACATCTATTTGAGAAGCTACATAAATTACAATGAAAATAACAAGAACAGAAGCCGCTATAATTCGAAGTGTATGCGTAGATGATTTAAAATGACTTTGAAGATAATCAGGAATAGTAATGGCACCTTATGCATCAGATCTTTTCTTAAAACGTTTTGCCATAAATTGCCAAGAAACAAAAACACCAAGTAATTCACCTACAACTACCCAATAGCCAGAATATCCTGCCATGGCTCCCATTCCGGTAAGACCAATAAGTAATCAACCAGATTCACCTGTTGCTCTTGCGGAAAAAGCAACTGCCCAAAAGCCCATTTTTTTTCCACCAACATAGTAATCACTCATGCTTTTAATTCTTCGAGAAGCTAGAATTCCAATTAAAAATAAAATTCCGACATATACTCCTAATACAGCTATTTTGATAATTAAATTTGGGTCTTGCATGGTAGTTGCTATTTGTGATTAACTTTCAAAATAGTTTGAAGTCGAAAGATTTTTAATATCCTGTAAAGTAGTTAAAAAATAGGATAAATGATATTCTTTATTGTAGAATCAACTCTAAATTGTTAAAAACACAGCTGAAAATTATAAAATAAGCTATATTGCAATGTTAAAAATTATTTATTTGGATTTAAGGAACGTCCTTAAATTTATAGATTAGATTAACAAAAAGTAAAACATTATTTTGAATTCTAGCGAGTCCAGTGCTGCCCCTCTTCAATCATTAAACGATTTAATAACAGTTCTTTCAGAAGGAGAGAGGACGACTTATAACCACATAATACGTTCCATAAAATTTAAAGAAAATGCTTTTGATAAGTATTCTTCATGGTCAAACGAATGTTATACACGTAACTGTATTGTTGATAATGAGGAATTTGAGTTGATTTTAATTTGTTGGTGTGAAGGGCACAAAACGGCTATTCATGATCATGGAGGAGAAGAATGTTGGGTGAAAGTTATTGAAGGAGAATTTAAAGAAACTATTTATAAGCAAAATGAAGAAGGTGAACTTATTCTTGTTAAGAACACAGTTTCTAAACAAAATGAAGTAACCTACATGAAAGATTTTATGGGATTTCATAAATTAGAAAATACATCTAATAAAAGAAGTATGTCTCTTCATCTTTATGCCAAACCAATTCGTACTTGTAATGTATTTGATGAAACTTCAAAAACTTTTGTAAGTAAAGATTTGACTTATAATACGACTGCATAATTAATAATAATTAAAAAGAGCAAACCAGCATGTCTAACATAAATAAAGATTTAACTTTATTCAATGAATTAGTTGAAGTTTTAATTAGTGAGGAAGAGAAAAAACCTGTAGCAGAAAGAATAGATTCTAATAAGTTGTATGATACTATAGATCTTTCTTTAAAAGAATCAGCAATGATTGATGAAGAATTTAAAACCTTACTTGGTGATGTTCTTATTGCTACCCCAAAAACAGCAACTAATTTATTTTTTAATCAACTTTTTGGAGGAAGACAAAGTAAGGCTGTTTTAGGAGATTTATTAGCTGTTCTGCTTAATAACAGTATGTATACCTACAAAGTTGCTGGTCCACAAGTTGGTATTGAGCAAGAAATTATTAGACAATCGTGTAATTTAGTAGGGTATGGTTCTCAGAGTAATGGTACATTTCCAACAGGAGGTTCTATGAGTAATTATATGGCATTAGTTATGGCACGTGATGCTAAAGATCCTAATTCTAGATTGGATGGAATGACGAAGCCAATGGTAATATACACCTCTAAAGAATCACATTATTCAAACGCAAAGAATGCTAGTTTTGTAGGAATTGGAAGAAAGAATATTCGTTATATTAAAGCAGATTCAAAAGGAAGAATGATTCCTGAAGAATTAGAAAAGCAAATAAAAGAAGATATACAAAATGGAGGTATTCCTACTTATGTAAATGCTACAGCAGGAACTACTGTTTTAGGAGCTTTTGATCCTATTGATAAAATTGCAGATATTACTGAAAAGTATAATATGTGGCTTCATGTAGACGGAGCATATTGTGGAAGTGTAATTTTTAGCGATAAATATAAGCACCTCATAAAAGGAGTTGAAAAATCTAATTCATTTAGTTACAATGCACATAAAATGTTAGGAACACCATTAACGTGTTCTATTATTTTAGTGAATGATAAAAAACAGTTACATGATTCGTTTAGTAATGAAGCAGATTATTTATATCAAACTGATGGAGATGATTTTAATTTAGGTAAAACTTCTTTTCAATGTGGAAGAAGAAATGATGCTCTTAAGTTTTGGACACTATGGAAATCTGTAGGAACAGATGGTTTAAATCAAATTGTTGATCAACAATTTAATTTAGCAAAGGTTGCTTTAGAGTATATAAAAAGTAATTCAGATTACACATTATATAGTTTTGATGATTCAATTTCTATTTGCTTCAATTATAAGAATATTGATCCAACTGTACTTTGTACAGCATTATATGAACACCAAATAACAGTTGTAGGTTTTGGATCTTTTAATGAAGATACATTTATTAGATTAGTAACGATTAATGCCAATAATGAGAAACAAGATATTTTAAATTTCTTTAAAGTTTTAGA
>CALISK010000379.1 GCA_938041625.1 uncultured Tenacibaculum sp.
GCTTGCTGAGGTTTGAGCATATAGAAATAGAGAGTATTTCAAGATATAATATTATAATTATAACCCGTTGTACATTTAGGCATTTTTGAGATAAAATTCGTCAGTTTATACACTGGATAAAATTTTTATTGGATCTCTACCCTTGACGCTTTTTTTAATATAGAACACAAGATGAGTTCAAATAAGTATTTATTTTATGCACTTAAAATTCTGATATACAATTATTTATAATTTTATTATTTTTTAACGTTTCAACATAGGTAAAACACATGCTCTTTTTCTTCATAATTCCCCGATGGCTCTTCCACGGGGATTATTTATTGATATAAAATATTTTAATAAGTTATAAATTTTATATAGTCTAATCAAACCTTTACTATACAAATGGAATTCACTAACAGTTTATGATAGGTTTGTTTGGTATTGTAAGAAATTTTCATGAATACTTGTCAGGAGAGAAAAAACTTCCCATAAATAGGCAAAACAATCCCTTGATTGCAAAACAGCCAAAAACTTCAAGAGAAATAAAGGTTCAGGATATGATTATTAAAATAAGAATTAACGATATAAATATAAGTTATAAAAATGTAGTGTGAAGCCGTTTAATTTTAAACTTTTAGTTAGGGAGAACTCCTTTTTTGACGTTTTTTATTTTCCTAAATTTTCAACTTCAATAAGTATATTTTGTGAAATTGTGCTTTTTGACACAATTTCAGGTTTCTTTATAACGCTTGAATCATAGTACATTTGGGAGTTAACAAAGATTCTTGTGAATTTATAAGCTATAGCTTTATCAATAAGCAAAGTGATAAAAAAATGAGGTAAAACCGTACTTTATTTTCGATTTTATATATTAATTTTACACTATAAACAAAGTGTAATAAGCTATAGTTTAATTTGAATTAAAAAATTTTCAAAACACAGAGATAAGCAAGGACTAAATTTTATCTTTAAGAGAAATAATCTTAAAAATTTAGTCATGAAAAATGTTTTTTACGTGTTAGTTGTTTTAATTTCAATTGTTGGATTATCAGGTTGTGAATCTGATTCTGTAGAAAATGAAATTGATCAAATACAACAAGAAATTGAAAATATTGATAATTCATCTTTAAATATATCTGCAATGGATAAAGGAGATGGACAAGCTGTTGGAACAAGATACTAAAAGAAGTGTCTTTAAAATTTTAAATACGATTAAAATAACTACGATTTCAGCATTAATACTTGCAGTTTTTCTAGTTGCATTCTTACAAGTGTACTTTGATAAGGAAAGTCCAGCAGTAGTAAAGGCTCAAAAAGTTTATACTACTGTTGAGAATGCGAGAATAGTAGTAGATGAAAACTTAAAAACCTGTTTAAATGAATTTCAATCTGGTAAGATTTCCGAAGAATATTTACATTCGGAAATAGCAAATCAAACAATGCTGCTTTTAAATTTAGAAAAGGAGTCAGCTTCTTTTAAAGAACAATTAGAACTTGTAAAACAAAAAGATAAGGTATTTGGTTTCAGGAGTATTAAAATATTCTTTGGTCATCTGGGAATGCCAGCAGTTGCGTCCATGCTTGGGCTATATCTTCTCATACTATTCTTTAAGGAAGAAGATCTCTTTTTTAAAAAAGTTACACTTTCTTTTAGTATTGCAGGATTAGTTACCGGGCTGTTTTATGTGACTTGGGTTTTTTATCCTTCTCCGGATATTCCTCAATGGGCATACATCTTACTATTACTTCTATTTTCTGTTTCAGGTACAATTTTAGCTTTCTTTGTAGGAAGCTATTTATATAAATTATCCCAACTTAGCCTCGTTATTAAGATTCAAAACTTATTGAGCTATATTACATTTGATATCAAAAGAAAATACATTAGTAAACAGGATCGTCAAGAGTATATTAGTGATTACTTAGGAGAAATAGAAAAATTATCCAAAAAATGAGGAAATACGAAGAAGGTAAAAAGATTTTAAAAAACGATTCTGCTGGTGTATCCTTCGTTAAAAACAAGGTTAGAAAGGAAATAGAAAAGGATATTGAAGAATGTCTAAAAAAACAACAAAAAGAAATTGATCAAATCGTTGATGAATTAAACATAGTTATAAAAGTTAAGTTCAATTCTATATCTGATTTTAAGTTATTCATTGTCAATAATTTTTGGTTTAATACCGCATCTTAGTCAGGTAATTCAATACCTCCCATTCCTTTAACCATTTTCAGTACTTTGTAAGCAGCATTTTTATCAATAATATTTGAGAATGTTTTTATCTTCATAAGCTCATCCTCATGATTAGAACAAAAAAGAGCTAGTTCCTCTAAGCTTTCAAAGTGAAGCTTTCTGTCAATTTTTTTTCTATTTAACTCAGCCATTTTATCATCATCCAACAACATTTGTCCTACATCCCGCAACAGCCAAAGAGGATTAATTTCATCAAAAGCTTCAAGGATTCCATGTGTTACTTTATCACCAGCATTTCTTTTATCTTTTAAAATATCGCTTACTGTTTGAGGAACTACTTTGATTTTTTCAGCAAACTCTTTCTGATTAAAATCATAGTAATCCATTATTTCTTTGATTTTTTCCTTCATATATATATATTTTGCTTAAAAAAAAGCAATTATAGCTTATCAATAAGCTATAATTTTACTATATTTGACTATCTATAACAAATATATGAAGTATATCAATAATCTGAGTTATACAAATAAAATAATATGTGGATATTTCCACATGTAAAAGTTACAAATCAAAAGTTTTGAAACCTAAAGGAAGAAATAAAATAGAAATCTGGCTTATTACTTATGAGGATATATTGAATATTGCTGGATTAGAACGTAAAATTGATATTAAAAGAGGAACTATTCAAAAATTTATTAAATATAATCGAAAGCTAAATGATTTAGTAATAGAAAAACTTGAAGAATTTATAAAAGATAATCTCTGTTAAATTAAATCAAGAAAATATTAACTCCTCAAAACCCATAAAACGATGAATATCGAAAATGACGAACAACATTATAAATTTTGCCTTCTTATACTGAAAGCATTTCATCTTGAACCAACCCTATTCTTTAGTCGGATTGCCGATAATGAATACTATGAATGCCTGATCTATTCGTGGGTCAATCAATTATATGAAGAAGAAAGATCAATTGCATATAGTATTGAACAGATACACAAAGCAAGGCATCAATTATTTTTTAGCGGAAAACATATCATAGCACTTCCTAAAAAAAAGAATGATTCAAACACCTGTTGTATTCTTGAAGAAACGTTGCATTACACGATTAAAAATATAGAACAAACATCAATAGACAGTAAAGCATCTTAAAAAGAAGCTACGACCACTTTCATAACCCCATACGACACTAAACTATACTCATAAAGAACCCTAAAGCAACGATTAGGGACAAAATTCTTATGCTGTATTGTATCCTGAACATCTCATTTTTAAAACACAGATCAATGTTTAAGAACCCTCAATATTTCAATATGTTATCTATAGAAAACCAACAATTAGTACTTCAAAAAATTAATAATAGACTGGTGTTTCCCAACTTTTCTGTGGACGATCTCAGCAAGATGCTGAAGAAACTAGATCCCCCTACGGAACTTCGTAAAGATCATACCTTGATTATTAGCGAATACACCATAGATCGAATAAAGAATGAAATTCATAAACAAAATAAAAAAAATTATAGTACCCATAAAATGACCTAAGTATTGATACCCCGAAATTATGAAGATATCACAGGTACTTTACTCAATCAAGTATACGTTGGTTTTTTA
>CALISK010000380.1 GCA_938041625.1 uncultured Tenacibaculum sp.
TATATTAACTTAGAATCAATAGTTCTTTATTTTAAGCTTAAAAAAGCTTATTTTTAATTGATGAAAAAAAAGGATTTCCGAAGAGTAAGTGATCAAGAGCGGGAGATTATTCGAAGAGATGCGATACGCATGATAGAAAGAGGCGATAAAAAAAAGGAAATAGCATTTTTTTATGGCGTACATGTAAATACGATTAGGGATTGGTGGAAATTTTATAAAAAAGAAGGCCGTAAATCTCTTTCATATCAAAAACGAGGAGCTAAATCAGAAAATAAAAAGTTACTGAGTGCTAGCCAAGAACTAGAGATTCAGGTTATGATAACCGATACCATGCCAAATCAACTGAAATTAGATTTTGCGTTATGGACAACAAAAGCGATTAAGGAACTTATAGAACGAGAGCTAGGTATAATTATAGGAAGACGCGCCATTTGTAATTATCTTAATTCATGGGGTTTTACGCCTCAAAAACCTAAAAAGAAAGCCTATGAACAATGTTCAAAAAAAGTTCAAAACTGGCTAGAACAAGAGTACCCGTCTATAAAAGAGAAAGCAAAGCAAGAAAAAGCAACAATTCACTGGGGTGATGAAACAGGAGTTAGAAATAGCAATCAACATGGACGCTCATATGCTCCTAAAGGAAGAACACCTGTTAAAAGCCATTTATCAAAACGGTTTTCAATTAATATGATTTCAACAGTAACCAATCAAGGCTTGGTTCAATTTATGATTTATAAAGAAAATATGAATAGTGATGTTTTCATTCAATTTTTAGAACAACTCATCAAATCTCAAGACAATAAAGTCTTCTTAATACTTGATAATTTAAGAGTACACCATAGTAAAATAGTAAAAAAATGGATAGAACAACATATCGAGAAAATAGAATTATTTTACTTGCCTTCCTATTCTCCAGAAAGAAATCCAGATGAATATCTAAACTGTGATTTAAAATATGGACTATCTGATAAGCCAGCACCTAAAAAACAAGAAAAACTAAAGGAAAATTTAGAAAATCATATGAATATGATTCAAAAAGATAGTGCTAGGGTAGCTAAATATTTTAAACATCAGAGTATTAAATACGCTGCCTAAAAAGTAAAGATATATAGATGCTAGGTTAATAGGTTGATGGAGCTAGATATAAAGTATGAGAGCCCTAGTTGGAAAGATCAAATACTAGTTAAAGGAAATTTAGATTCTCCTTATGGTATAGCTTTTGTTGGGAATGGACATCATAGAGGAGGATTGTATGCAGAAAATTTAGCAACAGGAGGAGACGGAAATATAACCTTATGGGCTAGAAATAATGGTCGTATTATTTTAGATGGAAAACGTACAGATTTAAAAGGAAATTTAAAATTAGATTATGCTGCTTCTGAACATACAAGTATTCAATTAGGACACGATATTAATGATCGAATTTTTGCTGACAATAGTGGAGCAAAACATTATGGAGGAGGTATGTTTTTTAGAGTAACGCCAGATCCTGCCTTGAATATAGCTAATAATTATTTAGATGTAATGATGTTGACAGATAAAGGTAATGTGGGTATAGGTACAGGAAAAGCTAAAGCAAAATTACATGTTGAAGGAACAGGATATATAGCAACGAAAATTATAGGAACTACAGCAGCAGATTTGCATTTAGGTGTAAAAGATAAAGATCAACTTATATTGAGAAGAGATAATAATGACGCACATTTCTTTTTTTTAGATAATACAGGAGGCGTTAAGCAAGGGAATGTATTAGTATTAGGAAATAATGGTGATATAGGAATAGGAACAAGAAACACCCATGGCTTTAAACTAGGGGTAAACGGAAAAATAGCCGCAACAGAAGTAAAAGTAGCAACCTATGCAAACTGGCCAGATTTCGTTTTCAAAAAAGATTACAACTTACAAAGTTTACAAGAAGTAGAAAACCAAATTAAAGAAAACGGACATTTAGCAAACATACCAAGTGCAGCAAAAGTTAAAAAAGGCGGTTTTTTCTTAGGAGAAATGGATGCTAAATTATTGCAGAAGATAGAAGAATTAACGTTATATACGATTCAGCAGGAGAAAGATTTGAAGAAACAAGAAGAGAGAGCGAAGAAGCAAGATACTAAAGTAGAAAATCTTGAAAAGGAGAATGAAGTATTAAAAGATAGGCTTAGTAAAATAGAAGAATTACTTAAAAAGCTAAAATAAGATTACAAAAGCTCGCCATTGGCGGGCTTTTTCTTTTTAAGATAGTGTCTAGAAAAATAAATTATAAATCCTTTAACTTCTAAACTCCTTAACTTCTACACTACTAAAAACATAAAAAAGAGTCTCATCATATTTCAGTACATTTATAGCAACCAAAATAAATAGTAATGAAACCTTTCATAATAATAAGTATTGTAATTTTGATGTATGCTTGTAATGAGAAAACAGATTCTAAAAAACCTTCAGCTCCGCTTAAGGAAATAAAATATATTAAAGAACCTATAAAAACAGCTAAACTAACATTAGTACAAGCCAATAAATTAGCAAAGCTTCCTGTAGATTGTATTAATGTAGAATATCCTAATAAATTAAACCAAACAATAGGAAGTAACGAAGATTTACAATCGCCTAAAGAATTACATCCAACATTTTATGGCTGCTTCGATTGGCATTCTTCTGTGCACGGACATTGGAGTTTGGTTTCTTTATTAAAACAGTTTCCGGATTTAGAAAACGCAGCAGTTATAAAAGCACAATTGCTTCAAAATATATCCAAAGAAAATATAGAAAAAGAAGTTGCCTATTTTGATGGATTATATAATAAAAGTTACGAACGTACGTATGGTTGGGCTTGGCTATTAAAATTAGCAGAAGAATTACATACCTGGGATACAAAAACAGCAAGAGAACTTGAAAAAAACTTACAACCATTAACGGATTTAATGGTGCAAAAATATATTGAATTTTTACCAAAACTAAAATATCCAATTAGAGTTGGAGAACATACTAATACAGCATTCGGATTAACTTTTGCTTGGGATTATGCGAATACCGTTAAAAATACAGTATTGAAATCTTTAATAGAAAAAAGAGCAGAGGAGTTTTATTTAAATGATGCTAACTGTCCGTTATCATGGGAACCTAGTGGATATGATTTTCTTTCACCTTGTTTACAAGAA
This sequence comes from uncultured Tenacibaculum sp., assembly GCA_938041625.1. Lineage (GTDB taxonomy): Bacteria > Bacteroidota > Bacteroidia > Flavobacteriales > Flavobacteriaceae > Polaribacter. Next base: position 3,153 of record CALISK010000380.1, read on the forward strand.
GCAGCCATAATGAAAAGAGTATTACATAAGGATGAGTTTAAAAAATGGTTTGGAGCATTTTTACCAGCATTAAAACAACAAGATTTTGCTTTTCCTGTAGGAGAGGTTTCTGATAGAAATGATGGAAAATTAGTGCATTTAGATGGAGTAAATTTCTCAAGAGCTTGGGCTTTGTATAAAATTATAAAAGATTTACCAGAATACAATCATTTAAAAAATATAGCAAACCAGCATATCAATTATTCATTACCTAATTTAGTAGGAGATAGTTATGAAGGCGGACACTGGTTAGGTAGTTTTGCTATTTACGCTTTAAATTCTATTGATAATGATTAAAAAGTGGTTTCAAAATATTGGGCCAGGTACTTTAGTAGCGGCAGCTTTTATAGGCCCAGGAACAGTTACATTATGTACATTATCTGGTGTTAATTTTGGATTCAACTTGTTATGGGCAATGGTAATATCAATTATAGCAACCATTGTATTGCAAGAAATGGCTGCTCGATTAGGTATTATCTCTCAAAAAGGACTGTCTGGAGTTATTAGAGATGAGGTTAAAAATCCTGTAATTAAACAATTATTAATTGGTTTAATTTTAATAGCGATTGTTATAGGAAACTCATTATATGAAGCAGGAAATATTGGAGGAGGCGTTTTAGGTTTAGAAACGGTTTTAGGAAGTTGGAAAGTTTCTCTAGGTACTGTTTCTATAAATCTAATGACTATTTTGGTAGGTGTTATAGCTTTCCTATTACTATACATTGGTAATTATAAGTTCTTAGAAAAAGCACTAGTAACTTTAGTTATTTTAATGAGCATCTCCTTTTTAATAACCGCTATTTTAACAAAACCAGATGTACTAGCAATTATTAAAGGAATGTTTATTCCTAAACTACCAGAAAATGGCTTACTAACAGTTATTGGTTTGATAGGGACAACTGTAGTACCTTATAATTTGTTTTTACATGCTTCGTTAGTAAAAGAGAAATGGAATAAACCAAATGATTTGCCATCTGCAAGAAAGGATACCATTATATCTATCATTTTAGGAGGTTTTGTTTCTTTAGCCATTATTATTTCAGCAGCGGCAATACCTTCAGGTAAAATTTCAAATGCAGCAGATTTAGCACAAGGTTTGGCACCATTATTTGGAAATGCTTCTAAATATTTCTTAGCGTTAGGCTTGTTTGCAGCAGGCATAACATCTGCAATTACTGCTCCGTTAGCAGCAGCTTATGTAGCAAAAGGTTGTTTGGGCTGGAAAGGCGGATTAAAATCGAGAAATTTCAGATTTGTATGGATGTTTATTTTGTTATTAGGAGTTTTATTCTCTTCCTTTGGAATAAAGCCAATTCAAATTATTAAAGTAGCCCAGGTTGCAAACGGATTATTACTACCATTAATAGCAGGGATTTTATTATGGGTAATGAATAAAGAAAGGGTTTTAGGAATTTACAAGAACACCAAATTTCAGAATTTTATAGGATTATGTATTCTTACATTTAGTATTTTTTTAGGGTTAAAGAGTATTTTAAAAGTTTTAAATGTCTATTAATAAACAAATCGATATTAATTGCGATGTAGGAGAAGGAATTGATAATGAGCATTTACTAATGCCTTATATTTCTTCGTGTAATATTGCTTGTGGTGCACATGCTGGAGGACTTCAAATAATAGATAAGGTTATTGGTTTAGCTAAAAAATACCAAGTAAAAATAGGAGCACACCCTTCATTTCCTGATAAGGAAAACTTCGGAAGAAAAATAATGCAAATTTCGAATGATGATCTTCAAAAAAGTATAGAAAATCAAATTCAATTAATTGTTGATAGGGCAACTCTTCAGAAGGTAAAAATACATCATATAAAACCACACGGAGCTTTATATAATTTGGCTGCAAAAGATGTTACTATTGCAAATGTTGTTTTAAATGCTATAGAAAATGTAGTGAAAGAAATTTCTTTGTATGCTCCTTATAATTCTATAATAGCAAAAGAAGCACAAAAGAGAAATA
>CALISK010000381.1 GCA_938041625.1 uncultured Tenacibaculum sp.
TTGCTAACGTTAAATATATGGCAAGTTGGGCAGAAAATAAGCGATTCATTTCCGATTAAGCACTTAGCCAAAACTTTTGATTTTGTTTTAATTTTTCTCTTTTAATACCAAATCAAAAGATTTGGCGACTTTGCAAAAAAACAACTACCTTTCGATTAATCACTAATCGCCCTATTTGCTATATATAGTGTTAGCAAATCGGCTTTATTTCTTTACTGATTCTTCAAAATCTAACTTAATTAATTCCCATACTTTTTCCTTGTAGCAGTTTGGCGTAAAATCATTCTCTGCTGTAGAAAAATCAACAACCTTTACTAATATTTCATCTTTAGAAGCCCCATAAGGATTTCTTTTGAGGTAAAAATCTATCATTTCATCTAGTGTGTAAGTTTCTAATAGCTCATGAATATCCCAAAAATCTTTTTTTCGTCCACCATTAGCTATTACTTCAAATTTCATTGCAGCCACTTCTTCAATACTTGAAAACCTAACATTTTGTTCAAGAATACAAGGGAAAACAAAAGGATCTGTATAAAATAAATCCAATTTTACTAATTCATTTTCATTGTTACCAATAAAATAGGACTTTCCCATACCAACTAGATCAACTAATGGCATGTCTACATAAGTAAAGGTTTCATTTAATTTAGCTTCAAGTATAGTAAAGTCAATACTGCCATATTCAGCGTCTGTAAATAAATCTATATCAATTGATTCTCTATGACCAATTTGTAGGCTTAGTGAAGTACCTCCAACTATTCTAAAACTATTAAACTCGTCAATAGACATTAATTGCTTAAGAGAATTCCAAAGTAAATCAGAAACAGTATTCAAATACAATTCCATTTTGTTATATTAAATTATGTTCAATAATATTCTTTTCAAAAGAAGGTAAGTGACTTTTTTTTATTGATTTTATTTCCTTGGAAATATTTTTTTTTCCGTAGAATGAAATGATCTCATTTATTTCAGTTTTATTTCCCCTTTCTAAAATTCTTTTTATAACGGCTTTCTTATTTTTGTTCCAATCAATTTTATTAAAATCAGTGTCCCAAAAAATTATTCTTCTTATATTATTAATATTTGGTGTGTTTTTTATTTCAGATTCTGATAGTAATTTTACGTCATAACTTGCCTGTAATATCATGAAGTAATCTTTATCTGTTTTAAACTCTTTTGATAGTTTAATAGAAAGTTTTGGGTTGATGTCTCTTCTTTTATTGAGAATGGCACTTATTGTTTGTCTGTGTTCACCAATAGTGTCAGCTAATTCGCAACCTTTTAAGTTTCGTTTATTTAACTCCCATCTTAATAGTGTGCCAGGATGTATTCCTTTAATTTTATTTAATTTTGGTAACATAATTCATGTTTTATGGTAAAATACAAAATATTTTATTAGTAAACAAAAACGTTTACATTAAATAAACAATTTTGTTTACTTAAAAATCAAAAATCATACCAATCTTATACTAATGAGGCAGCTGTTTGCTAACGTTAAATATAAGAAATCGTAGGGCAGTTGATCAGCACTATGTTTCGGGTTGGTACTAAGCCAAATATAAATATTTTGCTTTTATCTTTTTGGTTGTAAATGTCAAAATTTTATATTTGGAGACCTCGCAAATAGACAACCAACTTTCGATTAAGCACAAATGCCCTATGTTTTTTATATAGTGTTGGCATTTCGTTATTTTTTACTCAAAGTCATAAACAGTCACTGTTATATTTCTATCTATTAATTTTTTCTGTATAATTTGTTCTATTGTACTCCAATCTCCATCAGCAAGTCCACAACCAATTCTCGGCATATGAACTGATAAATTATTTTCTTTAGAATAATCGGCTACTTTCGATAAACACTTTTCAACGGCTTCATATCGGATAGGAATTTGTCCTTTCAATCTTTTGATTTTATGTTGTCCAATCATATTAGCAATTAATAACTCAGAATCTATTTCAACGAATTGAACCTCTCCTAATTCAAATTTATCTTGTGATTTAAACCATTCACGATATTGTTGTTCTGGCTTTTTCCATTTTTTAGATATTGCTAATACAAATCCTTTTCCCCAAGCACCAATGTCATTGCAGATATGAACAATCAATTTTTTGTCATTTCCTATTGGGTTTGTTGCATCTCCTTTTATGTAATTTATTGATTCCAATTTTCTTCAAATTCTTTTTTAGAGCATTCTATTCCGTCAAATTCAGATATGTCAAACTTTTGGTCACATAATCCACCAAATTCATCATCCAATTTACTTTCTGAGTATTTCAATATTTTCCCATTATCAAATATTGTAATCTGTCTACTGTAATATTCGTCTTCTCCAATTTCTATATACCATAATGAAAATCCCCAATTATCAATTTCACCACCAAGAGATTCATTCCATTTATATTTATAGTATTTCATTTTAGTATTGCGGTGTTTTTTAATGAATGCCAACGTTTAATATATGTGTCGTAGCAGCGCAAAATGTCACCCTATTTTCGACAAAAACTGCGCATTGGTTGCTAACTTTTACTTTTTGCAAGCATTGCGCCTTACCAAAAATACAACAACCATTCGATCCATCAATTAATTGCTATGATCACATATATAGTGTTGTAGATAGTTTTTATATTTTATTCCATATGATCTCATAATTTGAGAATTGCACCTCAAACAGGTTCTTCACTTTTTCTAATGAAGATGGATCCAAATTATTATGTTCAATTTCAATTCCGATTAAGTGATCACTTAAGCACCAACTTTTAAAGATTATTTTTCGGTTACGGTCAGTTGAATTCAGAATAATTTTTTCTCCATATTCGCTTCCATAATTCATTAAACCAACTTTACTCAGCAATTTTTGAATTTTGAGTTTAATTGATTTTTCTTTTGAAAGTTTAATTTTTTTTGGATCAATTTTTACTGGTTCTTGAATCTCAAAGTTTAAACCTCCATTGATGTTTTGTATTTCAAAGTAATATTCTTTTGATAAAGTGTAATTTCTGTCATAGGTCATAAACTCATAAAAGAAAATGATTCCCATAATCATTAGTATTGGGAAAAGAATCAATTTATTGTTTAATAATTTATTCAAAATATCGCTTTGGAATTATCTACAACGTTAAATATATGTGTCGTAGCAGAGCAAAATGTTACCCTGCTTTTCGATTTTTCTGCGCATTGGTTGCTAACTTTTACTTTCAGCAAGCATTGCGCCACTGCAAAAATACACAGACTTTTCGAATCGTCACTTAACTGCTATGATCACATATATGGTGTTACCATTATTTTTTTAATCCGTTCAGAATTTCGATTTCAGAAGGCTCAAGATTTTTTATGGGCAAATATATTCCCTGTTTAGATTTGGTTTTTAAGGCGAAATATGATTTTCTTTTTAAAACCTTATCTAAATCTGAGTAATCTAGTTCCGATTTGCTTTTTCCAGATTGGATAACAATTTTTTCGGCTTCTATTGAGTAATCAAGATCAAAATTTTTAAACCATGTATTCTTGCTCAAGACTGTTATTAGTGGTCTAAGTGTGAAATAAACTCCAAAAATGATAAAAATTAAAGAGTAATTTGTTCCAAATTTAGTGCTCTCATCAAAATATTGATTTAATCCCATTATTAATATAAGAGGTCCACTTATAATTCTCAAAATGGAGTAGAAAATTCCATAACCAAAATAATACTCATTCAAGAATATTTTTATTTTTTCCAATTTTGATAAATTCAGTTTATTCACTTTTTTAAGGATTAATGTTAACATTATAGGATTAAATCATTTAAGCCAAAGGCGCAATTTGATTTAATCC
>CALISK010000382.1 GCA_938041625.1 uncultured Tenacibaculum sp.
ACACGAAAAAGAGTTGTATGAATTAATTATGTTAGTGATGCCTGGTACTTTTAGAGAAAAATCTTTTGAAATGGGAGATTATTATGGCATTTTTAAAGACAATAAATTAGTTGCTGTAACTGGTGAACGCATACAAACGAATGATTTTATTGAAGTAAGCGGAGTGGTTACCCACCCTGATTATACTAGAAGAGGGTTTGCTAAACAATTAGTTCATCACACTACTGCACAAATTATAAAAAAAAATAAAACACCTATTTTGCATGTAATGGATATTAACTTTGGAGCTATAAAATTATACAAAGATTTAGGTTATAAAATTTCAGATAAAATCTATTGGATATATTATACAAACTCAAATAACTAATTCTCTTTTCTTCTTACTATACTTTTTCATTTTTATTTATAGCATGAAAGTTGAATTAAAATCAAACAACTTTAAATAATAAAAAAATGAAAAAACTATTTTTAATTATTGCTTTTGCATTTGGATTATCTATAAATGCTCAAGAAGGTCAATTTAACTTAGGAGCTAATTTTGGACTTCCTGTTGGTGATTTTAGTAACACACATTCTTTTGCTTTAAGTGTTGAAGCAAACTATCTTTTCGATATTTCAGATGATTTTTCTGTAGGTCCTTCAGCTTCTTTTATAAATTACTTTGGTAAAGAAGAGAATAATGTTGGTTTTGGTAATATTCAATTTTTGCCCTTAGCAGCAGCCGGTAGATTTGCTGTTTCTGATGAATTTACTCTTGGGGCAGATTTAGGTTATGGTATAGGAATTAATACAGGTAATAATGGTGGATTCTATTACAGACCAATGTTAGCTTATAATATTTCAGATGATATTTCATTACAAGCTAGTTATAGTGGCATTTCAAATAATGGTCAAAATATTTCTAACATAGGATTAGGAGTCATGTTTAAATTATAAAACATTGTAAGAGGAAAGTTAAAAACTTTCCTCTTTATTTTTCAAAAGTAATTTTATGAAGATGTAAACCAGAAGCTGGTGCTATTGTTCTTCTAAATTCTTTAATTATATTTCCTTTTAAACTTTCTTGTATAAAATTTAAATCTATATTTTCTCTCCCTAATTCTACTAAAGCTCCCATCATTAAACGTATTTGATTTCGTAAAAAACCTTTCCCTTTAACAATAAGTATATAACTTTTTTCAGGAAAAAAAGAAGCGGTTAATTCGGTATTTTCTATTATTCTACAAAAATCTACTTTCCTATTTACAATTGTTTTTTCTGAAGGTTTTACACAAAACAAACTAAAATTATGCTCTCCTTCAAACAGTTTTGCTCCTTCTTCCATTAACTCTATATTTAATTGATCTAAAAAACCTACTAATAAAGAGGCACAATAAGGATGATTTTTCTCTCCAAAAGAAAAATAATAACGATACTCTTTTACTTTTGGATGTTGGATTATATTAAACTTCTTATCTCGTATTTTTTCTATAGAAATTCCTCTAAGATCACTTGGAGAATTTATATTGAAAATTTCTATAAATTTTTCTTCGTCTACAACTTCATCTATAAATAATTGAAATGCATAGTCTGTTGAAGATACTTTAGCATCTGTCCGTCCAACCCCAATTGTTTTAAAACGAACACCTTTACACATAAATTTAAATGTTTTATCTACATTTAAATGAATCGTCTTTAAATTAGGTTGTTTTTGCCAACCATGAAATCGGAATCCTAAATATTGAAGTCTTATTAAATATGAATGATTATAGTTCATACTGCAAAGCTACTAAAGTTTTACTTCAAAGAATTCTTAAATATTAGAATCTAAATTTTAATATTTATAAAACAATTCGTTCATTTTTGTCATAATCGTAATCTTTTATTTACATGCTAAATAGATTAAAACATTTCTGTAAATTACAACGAAACCCTTTTAATTTTTATTTTAACATTTCATGAAAAACAGAAAACTATTAATGATTCCAGGTCCAATAGAAGTTGAACCTGCTGTATTAAGAGCTATGGGAGAAGTTACTACTAGTCATGTTGCACCTAACTTTATAGAATCTTTTGGAAATTCTTTAGAATTGATGAGAAAAATTTGGTTAGCCCCAAACGGACAACCTTTTATTATTGCAGGCAGCGGTACTTTAGCTATGGACATGGCCGTTTGTAACTTAATTGAACCTAATGACAATGCTTTGGTTATTTCTACAGGTTATTTTGGTGAACGCTATAAAAACATTTTAGAAACTTATGGTGCTAATGTTACCGTATTACAAGCAGACATTGGTAGTACAGTTTCTTTAGAATTAATTGAAAAAGAATTAGCTTCTAAATCATATAAACTAGTTACAATAACACATGTAGATACTTCAACTGGTATATTAAACAACCCTAAACCAATTGCTAAATTAGCTAAGAAATATAAAACTTTGAGTATTGTAGATGGAGTTTGTGCAACTGCTGGTGAAGAAACTAATCAAGAAAATTGGGAAATTGATATTGTATTAACTGGCTCTCAAAAAGCAATAGGTGTTCCTCCTGGATTAGCTTTATTAGTTGTTTCTGAAAATGCAATGAAAATATGGAAAGAAAGAACTACTCCTGTACAAAATTATTATGGTAGTTTTACAAATTGGCTACCTATTATGCAAGCCTATGAAAACAGAAAACCTTCTTATTTTGGTACACCTCCTGTAAATTTAATTAAAGCATTAGAAGTTAGTTTATCTATAATTAATAATGAAGGAATTACTAACAGAGTACAATCTCATATTTCTTATGCCTGTGCTTTTAGAAAAGCAATACAAAAATTAGGCTTACATTTAGTTCCTAAACATGATGAAATAGCAGCAAATACGATGTCTGCAATTTATTACCCTGAAGGTATTGATCCCACAAGTTTTAGAAAGGATATTGCTGAGTATGGAGTTATTTTAGCTGGTGGTTTACATCCTGAAATTAAAAACCTATATTTTAGAGTGGGACATATGGGTAGTATTACTAAAAGTGATTTAGTAGCTACTTTAAGCGCTATTGAATTCGCTTTAAAAAAACAAAATTACACTTTTATTTCTGGTGAAAGTGTAGGTGCCTTTTTAGATAACTTATAGTATAGTTTTAATTCAAATAGTCAGTTAAATTTAAATTAGACTGACTATTTGAACTTAGAAAAGTTATCCTACAATATGTAATTCTGTAAAACCTTTTGGAATTGTAACTGTATTTGTTTTTTTATCAAACTTAATCTTTTTAAAATCTACCAAAACATTATCAATTTCTACTTCTTTAATAGCGAAAGGCAATCCTATTAATTCAATTGCTACTGTTTCATATTCCGTAACAAAAGTTCCATCTTTATGTTGCTGAATAATAATTTCATTCTCTTTACCTGTAAAAGAGAATGTTCTTAAACTATATCTTCCTTTCATGTAATCATAACCGTCTTGAGCATCTTCATAAACTTTTGACACTTCTTTCTCTCCCAATTTAAAATATGCTTCTAACTTCAATTTTTCAATTTTCTTCTCTCCTACATATTGTTGAATAGGATATTTAGGTATAATAGCACCTTCTTTAATAAACATTGGAATAGTATCTAAATCTGCATCTACCCATTTTTCTTGTCCACCACAAACAAATTCTCTTGTCCAGTAATTATACCATTTACCTCTTGGTATATACATTCTTCTTCCCTTTGCGTTTGGTTCTTGGATTGGACATACTAAAATTTGATTTCCAAAAATAAATTCATCTGTTCTATAGTGCGTCTGTAAATCATTTTGATCATATAAAACCAATGACTTTAACATAGGAATTCCATATTCTGCATATTCCCAAAACATGGTATATAAATAAGGGAGCAATTGATATCGTAATTCTACATATTTTCTTGTTATGTCTATTGATTCTTCTCCAAATGTCCAAGGTTCTTGATTTCCATGATCTCCTGATGAATGCGTTCTACAAAATGGATGAAATACTCCTAATTGAATCCATCTTATAAATAATTCCCCAGTAGGGTGTTCTGCAAACCCTCCTATATCACTTCCTGTAAAAGACATTCCGCTCATACTCATTCGTTGTGCTTGAATATTTGCTATCCATAAATGTTCCCATGTTGCAATGTTATCCCCTGTCCAAGACGAAGTATATCTTTGTGCTCCTGAATATGCTGATCGTGTTATAATAAATGGACGTTTAGGATATGCATATTTCTTTACGCCTTCATAAGTAGCGCGTGCCATTTGAGTTCCATAAATATTATGTGCCTTTCTATGACTGCAAGGGTTACCATCATAATTATGACGTACATCATTTGGGAATGTTTTTCCTGGCACTTCCATAACTGCAGGTTCATTCATATCATTCCAAATACCTTTTACTCCTATTTCATCTATTATTTCTTTAAATAATCCTGACCACCATTCTCTAACTTTCGGATTGGTATAATCTGGAAAGAAACATTCTCCAGGCCAAACTTTACCTCTCATATAAGGCCCGTCAGCTCTTTTACAGAAATAATCATTCTCCATAGCTTCTTTATATACCCAATAGTCATCATCTATTTTAATTCCTGGATCTATAATAGCTATTGTTTTAAAGCCATCTTCTGCTAATTCTGCCACCATTCGTTTCGGGTCTGGAAAATATTCTTTGTTCCAAGTAAAACACCTAAAACCTTCCATATAATCTATATCTAAATAAATTGCATCGCAAGGAATTCGTAGTTCTCTAAACTTACTTGTAATTTCTTTTACTTTAGATTCTGGATAATAACTCCATTTACACTGATGATAACCTAAAGTCCATAACGGAGGTAACTCTGGTTTTCCTGTTAAATCTGTATAACGAGTTATTACATCTTGCATATTTGGTCCATAGAAAAAATAATAATTCATTTCTCCTCCTTGTGCCCAAAAACTAGTTACATTTCTTCGTTCATGACAAAAATCGAAAAAAGTTTTAAAAGTATTGTCAAAGAAAATTCCATAAGCTCTTTCTTCATGCATTCCTATATAAAAAGGAACACTTTTATACAATGGATCTTGATCTTTACCAAAAGCATATTGATCGGTTGCCCAATTTTCAATTCGCTTTCCTTTTAAGTTTAAGTGCATGGGTTTATCTCCAAGTCCATAATAACATTCTCCTTGCGGAGCAGACTTACTCATTTTTACAATATTTCCACCATACTCATAACTTTGTTCCCAATGAAACCCCCAATCATCTTTACAAATTACATTATTTTCATGATCTTTAATAGTTGTTGTTAAGTTTAACTTATTAATGTAAATTAATACTCTTCGAGTTGTTATTTTATATTCACTTGCTAATTCTTCTACTTCTAATACACTATAACCTCTAACTCCATCTTCGCTTATTGCATATGAAAAGTCATTTTCAAAATTATTATCGGTAGCATATCTAAAACGTATCACACTTCCTCTAAGAATTGTTATTTGAAGTATAACTCCATTTTCTGTTTTAAAAAATATTTTATCTACATCTTGTGAAAAAGAAATTATTTTTCCTGGAAAAAGATTTCCTTTATGTTCTAATTCTGTGTTAATAATCATAAAACGTTAAGTTTAAAATGGTGATACTATTTATTTAATCTCTTTATAAAAGAACAATTTAGACTTGAAATACTAAATTTTCTCTTTATTTTTTTTGCAAAATCGATTGAAGAATTTATTTTTCAATCTTAAAAACTATTGTTGCTAATGGTGGTAATATTACTTGACATGAAAAATCTCTATTCTGCCAATTAATAGGTGCTATTTTATTTTTTTTCTTATTCGAAATACCACTACCCCCATATTTTTTATAATCACTATTAAAAATTTGAATTAAATTACCTTCTTCAGGTAAACCTATTCTATAATTTTCTCTTGGTATCGGAGTCATATTACAAACTACAATCAAAATTTCTTCTGAATTTTCTTTACGTAAATAACTTATTATTGAATTTTCATGATCGTCATAACTTATCCATTCAAATCCATTAGCTTCAAATTGTGTTTTATATAATGCTGGATATTTTTTATAAATACTATTTAAATCCTTTATCATGTTTTTCACACCAGAATGAAAACCGTATTCTAGTACATACCAGTCTAAGCTCTCTTGAAAATCCCATTCTCTATGCTGTCCAAACTCATTCCCCATAAACAATAATTTTGTCCCTGGGTGAGTATACATATAGCTATATAGTAATCTTAAATTTGCAAATTTTTGCCATTCATCACCAGGCATTCTTCCTATAATACTACTTTTACCATGTACTACTTCATCGTGTGATAACGGAAGCATAAAATTTTCAGTAAATGCATACGTCATGCTAAAGGTTAACTCATTTTGATGATGTTTTCTATAAATAGTTTCTTTTTTAAAATAATTTAATGAATCATGCATCCAACCCATCATCCATTTCATTCCAAATCCTAAACCTCCTTCATAAGTTGGTTTAGATATTTTAGGAAATGCAGTAGATTCTTCTGCTATTGTTTGTACATCTGGAAAACTTGCATACACTTCCTCATTTAATTCTTTTAAGAAATTAATAGCCTCTAAATTTTCATTCCCTCCATATATATTAGGTTCCCACTCTCCTTCTTCTCTTGAATAATCTAAAAATATCATA
>CALISK010000383.1 GCA_938041625.1 uncultured Tenacibaculum sp.
AAGATGTCATTAATTCTGTTGTTAATTTGACCAAAAATATCTTGTATAGGTTGCGTTTTATTAGATCGAACTCTACTAATATATCGAGTTCCAGGATCCATATTAAACTTTATACTCGCTAAACCAGCACCGTCTTGACCTCTGTTGTGTTGCTTTTCCATAAGCAAATACAATTTGTTTAAACCATAAAAAGCAGTTCCATACTTCTTTTTATAATAATCCAGAGGCTTTAATAATCTAACTAGTGCTATTCCACATTCATGTTTTAACTCGTCACTCATTACGTATTCCTTAGTTGTGTTGTGTGTTGTTGTTTATGTAAAAAAAAACCGCGCAAAAAAGCGCGGATTGTGTTTATGTTAATTCAATATCGAACTGTGTTAATTGCTTAAACAGTTGTAAACGTGTTTGTACTTCGTCTTTTGTTAGATCTTCCATTCGAGTTGTTCCAAATTTTTCTACACAGAAAGACGCTAAGTTAGAACCGTAAATAATGGCATTTTTCATGTTTTCAAATGAATAATTTTCAGTTTTAGCTAAATATCCACAAAAACCTCCTGCAAAAGTATCTCCAGCTCCTGTTGGATCAAAAACTTCTGCTAATGGTAAAGCTGGTGCAAAAAACATATTTCCTTCATTAAATAATAAAGCGCCATGTTCTCCTTTTTTAATCACCACGTATTTTGGTCCCATTTCATGAATTTTCTTAGCTGCATTTACTAGAGAATATTCACCACTTAATTGACGTGCTTCTTCATCATTAATAGTAATAACATCAATTCTTTTTAGAACTTCATGTAAATCATCTAAAGCAATATCCATCCAAAAGTTCATAGTATCTAAAACTACTAATTTTGGACGTTCGTTCATTTGATCTAAAACTGAAGCTTGAGTTAATGGATGTAGGTTACCCAACATTACTATCTCAGCATCTTTAAAAGTATCTGGTACTACTGGTGTAAAAGTTTCTAAAACATTTAATTCAGTAATTAAGGTATCTCTAGAGTTCATATCATTATGATATTTACCACTCCAAAAAAACGTTTTTCCGTCTTTTACTATTTCTATTCCAGAAGTATCAATTCCTTTTTTTTCCATCATATCTATATATGATGGTGAAAAATCACCTCCTACTACAGAAACTACTCCTGTTTTTACTCCGAATTGAGATGCGGCTAAACCTACATAAGTTCCAGATCCACCTAAAATTTTATCTGTTTTTCCAAACGGAGTTTCAATTGCGTCATAAGCAACTGTTCCTACTGCTAATAGTTTACTCATTTATTAATTTTGTTTTGTTATTACGAAAAACAATTTAATAATCTTCAAAAAACAGATTATTTCACCCTGTTCGTAATGACGTTTATCTTAATTTTTATCAGTATTTTTGCATCTTAGAAATGCACAAACAAATTATAAAGTGCAAAAATAGTTCTAAAAAATGACTATCAAAGAAATACAAGAAGAAATTATTGATGAGTTTTCGATGTTTGAAGACTGGATGGAGCGTTATGAGTATATAATTGACTTAGGAAAATCGTTGCCTTTAATTTCAGAGCAATTTAAATTAGATGAGAATTTAATAAAAGGGTGTCAATCAAAAGTATGGTTGTATTCTGAAGTTGAAAAGGATAAAATTGTTTTTACAGCAGATAGCGATGCCATATTAACAAAAGGAATTGTTGCTTTGTTATTGCGCGTATATTCAGACCAAACTCCACAAGCGATTTTAGAGGCTGATACCAAATTTATAGACGAAATAGGATTGAAAGAGCATTTGAGCCCTACACGTGCTAATGGATTAGTATCTATGGTGAAACAAATAAAGATGTATGCGATTGCACAGCAATCAAAATTAGAGAATTAAATATTTACTATGAAAAATGTTTTTTTATATTTAATTATAATCCTATTAGGGGTTATTTCTTGCTCTGATAATGATGAGCCAGTTAAAAACACTTCTAAATTAGTAGTTAAACTTGAACAAATTTCTACTAATGACGGTTCTGTTGATGTTTCTAAATATGATTATAATTCAGAAAATAAATTGCTGAAAATTAGAAATGGTAATAATGATATTGTTACTAATGAAGTTATTTATGATGATAAAGGTAATCTTACAAGATTGATACAGAAACAAGATCAAGGAGAAATCTCTGATAATTACGAATATTTAAATAATAAGTTAGTTAAAGAAACTAGAAAGGGAAATAGCACAGTGATTGAGGTTATCGAGTATAAATATGATAATAATTCTTTAGTATTAAAAAGAGAACAAGACGTTTTTAATGGAGGTACTGCAACAGTAAGAGAATATAGTTATGAATATAATGGTAATACAGTAAGAAGAACAGATACTTCAACAGGTAGTTATGCAATTATTAAATATGATGGAAAAAATATTCCTTTTTCAGATGAAGAAGGTTTGAGAAAGATTTTTCCTTTTAATGATTTGGGAAATGAGTTAGAGGTTAAGATTTATATTAATAATACTTTAGACCACACGAAAACTAATACTATTACATATGATGGTGATGAGTATCCAGTTAAAATAATTATTGAAGAAGTCACCTCTTCAGGGCAAACTTGGGGAGAAGTTAGAAATTACACATATAATAAGTAAGAATGACAGAACAAAATTTAGAAGAATTAGGAGATAAAATAGTTCGTGTTTTAAAAACGATATTCGATCCAGAAATTCCAGTAGATATTTACGAGTTAGGATTGATTTATGATGTTTTTGTATCTGAAGAAAACGATGCGAAAATATTAATGACATTAACTTCGCCAAACTGTCCGGTAGCAGAAACATTACCTGTTGAAGTTGAGGATAAGGTAAAGAGCTTGAAAGAAATTAATGATTGTGTAGTAGAGATTACTTTTGATCCTACTTGGACTCAAGATAATATGAGTGAAGAAGCAAAATTAGAATTAGGAATGCTGTAAAATGGCAGAAGAAATTATAAATAGAGTAACTAATAGTAAATTAATTACTATTGACTTAGAAGACTTTTACCCTGAAGGAAAACGAGTTGTTTTTGATATTAAAAATTGGCTTTATGAAGAATTGATACTTCGTGAAAAAGATTTTAGAGCTTATGTGAAAAATCATGATTGGTCGCAATATAAAGAAAACTATGTAGCTTTAACCTGTTCTTCAGATGCAATTATCCCTTCTTGGGCTTATTTATTACTAACAACAGAGTTAAATAACCATGCAAAAAAAGTTATCATTGGTGATTTAGAATTGTTAGAAACGGTCATTTTTACTGAAGTTATAATAAATATGAATATTACAACGTTTAAAGATAAACCTATTATTATTAAAGGGTGTAGCAATAAACCTATTCCTCAAACTGCATATACCATGCTAATTAGTAGAATACAACCTGTAGCCAAATCCTTAATGTACGGAGAAGCCTGTTCAATGGTTCCTCTCTATAGGAAAAAGTAATTTTTTTAACCACAGTTTATATTGTTGGAGATGAAAAAAAATCTGGTAATATTCACTTTTTTAATATGTAATTTCCTCTTTTCTCAAGAAAAAAATGATAGTATACCTATTCCTAAATGGACGATTGTAGGGAAATCCACCTTCTTATTTAATCAATCTTCTTTTTCTAATTGGGCTAGTGGAGGTAGTAATAGTGTTGCAATTAATATTAATGTTAATTACGATTTTAATTATAAAAAAAATGGTTGGAACTGGGATAATAAAATTACAACAATGTATGGGTTAAGTTACATAGATGAACAAGGAGTACGAAAAACCGATGATAGAGTGGAATACAATTCACTATTGGGGCTTAAGGCTAAAAAAGATTGGTTTTTCTCTTTTTTAAGTAATTTTAAAACCCAATATACTAAAGGTTTTAATTATAGTAAAACACCTAAAGAAACTATTTCGTCATTCTTTTCGCCTGCATATTTAAATTTTGGACCAGGTATGTTGTGGAGAAAATCTAAAGAATTATTTATAAATATTGCTCCTGCTTCTTCAAGGTTTACTTTTGTTTCTGGTCAATTTTCTGGAAGTTTTGGTGTAAAAGAAGGAAGAAGAACTAATTTTAGTTTAGGTTTTAATTTATCTTCTTATTACAGATTTACAATAATTGAAAATGTTATTATGGAAAATACATTGGCATTGTATTCTGACTATTTAGATAAACCTCAAAATATAGATTTAGATTATCAAATAAATGTTTTTTTTAAAATAAACGAAAATTTATCTACCAACCTTGGGTTACATACTATTGTTGATGATGATACTTCAAATAAAACTCAATTTAAACAATTATTTGGTTTAGGATTAAATTATATTTTTCACAAATAGTGACTTTTGTAAATTTTATTGGTCTAAAGTCAAAGTAAAGGTGTAGTTTTGCGCCCTCAAAAAATCAAAAAGTTTAAGATAATGAAAAAAATAATTTTAACATTAGCCGTAGCATTCTCAATAGTTTCTTTGAGTGCTCAAACAGTTGAAGAGTTAAAAGCTAAAAAAGCTGAAAAAGCAGCTGAAGTAGCAAAAATACAAGGAGAAGTTGATGCATTACAGTCTCAAATAGATGCGTTTCCAGGGTGGAAATTTGGAGCATTTGGTACTATTGGTGCTAATTTCTCAGGATTTAGTGATTGGTATTCTAATGCTGTACCTAATTCTTCTGCAGGTAATGTCGGTGTTACTGTAAATGGGTACGCAAATTTAGATAGAGAAAAGTTTTTTTGGAGAAACTCAGGGAATTTAAACTTAGGTTGGGTAAAGTTAGATGATAAAAATGATCCTACTGATGATACTAACTTTAGAGGAACTACTGATGTTTTTACAATTACTTCTTTATTTGGTTATAAATTAACAAAGACATTAGCTGCATCTACATTAGCAGAGTATAGAACTTCGTTTATTAATAACTTTAATGACCCAGGATATTTAGATTTAGGGGTAGGTATAACTTGGACTCCAATTCCAGAATTGATAGTAGTTGTACATCCTTTAAACTATAATATTGTGTTTAGTAGTACTGGTGCAGATTACGAATCTTCTTTGGGAGCTAAAATAGTAGCTGAATACAATAAAACTGTTGGTAAATTTAAGTTCAGATCTAATTTATCTACTTTTCAAAGTTATGAATCTTCAGATTTATCTAACGCAACTTGGATAAACTCTATAGGGTTTAATATTTGGAAAGGTATTGGAGTTGGTCTTGAGTCTGGTTTAAGAGCAAATAAACAAGAAACATTTAATTCTCCATTAACTAATTATGCTTCGTTAGAAGGTACTCCAGGAGTAGTACAATCATACTGGTTAGTTGGTTTAAGTTATGGTTTCTAATAAAAATTATAAATAAATTACAAAACCTCAAGTATTTAATCTTGAGGTTTTTTTATTTTTACAAAAAAACAAAATAATGGCATTACTTTTAACCTACGGTATTTTATCTATCTTTTTTTCTTTTTTATGCTCTATTTTAGAAGCTGTTTTATTAAGTGTAACCCCAACTTTTGTGAATATAAAAAAGAAAGAGGGAGCATCTTATGCAACAGCACTAGAGGTATTAAAAAAAGATGTAGATAAGCCTTTAATAGCAATCTTAACATTAAATACTATAGCACATACGGTAGGTGCAATTATGGTTGGTGCACAGGCAAAAAATGTTTTTAATGATGATGGAAATGGTGTTTTTATTGTATCTGCAATTATGACCTTTTTAATTTTAGTAGCTTCAGAAATCATTCCTAAAACTATTGGTGCAACTTATTGGAAATCTTTAGTTGGTTTTACAACTAAAACTTTAAATATACTAATCCTTATATGTAAATATACTGGGCTTATATGGATACTTCAATTATTTACAAAATTATTTGGTAAAGGTGGACATGGTGAAAGTGTGTTAAGTAGAGAAGATTTTTCTGCAATGACAGAAATAGCTGAAAAAGAAGGTGTTTTTAAAAAGAATGAGAGTAAAGTTATAAAGAATATGATTAGTTTTAAAGAAGTGTCTGTAAAGCATATTATGACACCTAGAACTGTATTGATAACGGCAAGTGCTTCACAAACGATTCAATCTTTTTTTGACGAAAACCCTAAATTACGATTTTCAAGAATTCCTATTTATGCAGAAGGAACGCCAGATAATATTATTGGTTATTTTTTAAAAGATCAATTATTAGAAGCTATAATAAGAGGTAAAGGAGAAGAGAAATTAGAGACAATTAAAAGAGAAATTATAGTAACTAAAAGAGATTTACCTATTCCAGATTTATTTGAAAACTTAATTGAAAAAAGAGAGCATATTGCTTTAGTTGTTGATGAGTATGGCTCA
>CALISK010000384.1 GCA_938041625.1 uncultured Tenacibaculum sp.
ATTTCAGAATGCCTTATAACTTTTTGTGTATTAGAACCGATAAAGAACTCTTTCATTCCTTTAGCTCCTTGAGACCCCATAATAATTAAATCAATATTTTCTTCTTTACTAAGTTCGTTTAATTCACTAAATACTTTGTAATGTTTAATCACAGGAGTCATTTTAATGTCTTTTAAATATTCTTTATCTAAAAATTCATTAAATCTTTTTTCTGTTAACTTTAAATAGAAAACGGTTTCTTGTGCTGATTTTGAGCTTCCGGAAATTACTGCGTTAGAAAATTCTAACATATGAACAATAACTAGTTCAAAATCAAATTTTTTAGCGAATGAAGCTGCTGTTTTTAATGCGTTTTCTGATTGTTTTGAGAAATCTACTGGAACTAAAATTCTTTTCATGGTATTCGGGGTATTTGAATTAGTACCTTTAATTTACGAAATTATAAGCTTATTTTCTATTTTTTGAAGATAAAATGTTGGTTTGGTGTGTTTAATGAAGGTTTTTTGTAAGGTGAAAGAGAAAAAGATTGCGATAAATTAAAAAGTCGGGATGAGAGGATTCGAACCTCCGATCTCTGGTCCCCCAGACCAGCACTTTAACCGGACTAAGCTACATCCCGAAAAGAAATGTAAATATATAAATACTTCAATAACTACAAAAGCAAAAGAAATAGAAAGCTATTAAAAAAGATAATTGATAAATTGATTGAAATAAAAAAAAGACGTTTCCAATTTTTGAAACGCCTTTCTTTTTTATGTGTTAATTAGATTATTTTATAATTATTTTTTTTGTGATGGCGTCTTCGCCTTTTGTTTTAAATTGTATTAAGTAGACACCTGGTGTTAAAGATAATTTTTTCGCCGAAATTTTATTATTACCCTTAATCAATGTTTTTTCTGAATATTTTTTTCCAGTAATATCATATATATAAGCGCTAATTTGATTGTTGTTTGGGTTGTTAATATTAAAAATATCGGATGTAGGATTTGGATTTAAAATAATAGTAGATAAAATTCCTTCTCCTTGATTACCTAGAATAGGGATGATAGAAGTAATATTGGTTTTTCTTGAAGAACTACCACTACATGTTCCTTCATAAATTTTAATATTATTGAAAGTAGAAGTGTTTCCTGATCCAGCATCATTGTCATTTATAAAGACGAGTCGATCCATAGACCCTGTATAAAAATTTCCTACAGGAATAATATAAGTTTGAGTCCCTGAGGTGTAGTTGTCATAATTAGTTACCCCATAATTTTGTGAACCATGAACTTTAAAATATCTGTTAGAGGTTAAACTATTATCATCTTCAAAACCAATACCGTGTATTTCTCCTTCAGAAGTACTGCTGAACTCAAATTCAACAACAGTATTTGCCGTAACGTTATAATTCATAGAAATATATTTCCAAGTATTATTTGTTAATTTTAAAGAACTTCCAGAGTTTTCAATAGTAAAAGTACCATCATTGTCTTGATTTGAAAAAGCTGTTACACTAAAATCATTAAAATTAATAGACTCACAAGTAGGGGTAGGATTGCCTCCTCCTGTGTCATTACTAATAGAAATAGCGTCAATAGCAATGTCGCTTTGCCATCCTTCATTTCCTGCACCTGTTGTTATGTTGAAACGTATTTGCACACTTGTTTCATTGGTGTAACTACTTAGATCAATTTCGGCTGCATTCCAGTCATTACCTTGTGTACCAGATTGATTAAAAATATTTGACCAAGCTCCTGTATTATTTGTTCTAGCTTCAACTGTTAAAGAGGCTATGGCGCTACCTAACATATGATATTGAAAACTTAATTTAGGAACGGTTAAAGAGGTTAAATCAAAACAAGGAGAGTTTAATATCGCTTGCTTGCTTGGAAAACCAGTACCATTACCAGAAGCTTCTACATATGCGTAGAACGTTCCGTTAGAAGCACTATTTGGGCCTGTGTTGTTTGAAGGCGTAGTTCCTGAGTTTCTTGAGTAATCTAAGTCATCACTAGTTGATTGAGACCAATTTCCAAATGAAGACTCAAATCCTTCTTCGTATGGGAAAGAAGTTATTGTTTGTGAGCAAGTGCTTCCGCCAGGATTACCACCACCAGTGACACCATTTGAAATTTCTATTAAAAACTCTAAAGCTAATTTTGCAAACTTTGCAGCGTGTGTAGCATTTGGTGTTGGAGATCTATCAAAAGTGTCTCTAGTTGTATGAATATTAGGGTTGCTCTGATTAAATGTTGCTTCAAAAGGGAATGCAACATCATATCCTTGTTGTGCCCAGCTATAATGATCTGAACATCCATAGTTACATTGTGAAGTGCCATATGTTAATTTATGTGGGCCAGACGCATTGTAGAAATTCATTAATTCAACTAAAAAATTATTTAAATTATCATCATTATATGAGTCTGTAGATATATAAATATCATTGGTTGATCCTTTGTAATTTGTCATGTCTAATTGCATATAACTAACTACATTAACATTACGGTTTTTGTAATCCACAGCAATTTCATTAGAACCTCTTAAACCTACTTCTTCAGCAGCAAATGCCATAAATTCAATGGTTCTTTTAGGAGCAAAATTCATTTCAAATAATACCCTAGCAGCTTCGGTGATAGTGGCTATTCCAGAAGCATTGTCATCTGCACCAGGAGCATTATTACTGTTACCTCCGCTTGCAGTAGAATCGATATGACCTCCAAGAATAACAAATTCATCAGGTTTTTCACTTCCGGTAATAGTCATTACAACAGAGGGCATGTTAGTGCTGGTGTGATTTACAATTCTAACAGAAACATCACTTCTACCAGAGGCTAAATTCTCCCATTTAGTTTTTAAATCTAAAACAGATTGTCTGGCGCTATTAGTTGTATGATATCTACTACCGTAATCCTCTAACTCTTGTATTTGAGTAGCAATATTTAAATTGTTAACAAGATCTAAACTTTGTCTAACTAAAGTTTCTTGAGTTATAGAATAACTAATAAGATTACTTACTACTTGTGATTTAGAGGCTATTTTATTATTGTTATTAATCGTTGAAATAGCACTTTCTTTGGTGGGTTGGTAAATAAAACCAGGGCCATGAACTAATACTTTGTGATGTAATTCTTCTGCGGCATTAGAGGTTAGCATTACAGCGCTAAAGCCATTTAAAGAATGGATAATTTTAATTTCATTTGGATGGTTGATTTTTAATCCTTGAGCGTCTCTTGTTTGCATGGTAGCGTAAAACATCTTTTTTTTGTTTTGACTACTGAGGTGTTGAGGTTTTAAATAAATGCATAGGAATAACATTGATAAAACAATTAATTGAAATGTTTTCATTTTATAGGGTTTTTGGTTAATATTTATTCGGGGGCGGTTTTAAGAATAAGAAGAGTTTCTTTGTTCTATGTATACCAAGTAAATGTTATGCTATTGTTGAATTATTTCAATGGAAACTGTAGTTAAGGGCTATAGTCTGTTTATGTTAAATTTAATAAAAAAATTAAACATAAATCAATGTTGTTTTATTTTTGTTGTTTTTTATTTAAAAAATTAACAGAATTTTTTTATTTGTTTTTTAAAAGAAGATTTTTCATTATATAAAACAAAAGAGACCCTTAAATTTAAGAGTCTCTTTTATTTTTATTTGTTTTATGAATTTTACATAGTGTAAAAAAATTGTTCATTTGTTATTTTACCTTCTTTTACTTCGAAAACACATACTTCTTCCATTTGTTGTCTTCCTCTGTCTTTAAAGGTTACGTCGAATGACATTTTAGAAGTAAAATGATTATCAGCTATCATGGGTTCAGATATTTCACTTTTATGAAATTCTACTACATTATCTAACCACTGTTTTCCCTTTTGGTAAACATTATCTTTTCCTGATACAATTTCTCCATAAGGAACACCAGGCATTTCTTTACTTGTTACGTTTTCTGAATATAGTTCGTTTATACATTCTAAGTTTTTCCCTTCTCGGCACATTTCTAACCATTTGTTGGCTACTTCTTGAGTGTTCATGTTTTTTTTGATTTATCGTTAATTTCTTAAAGATAAAAAAAATAAGATAAAAAATAAAGGACTGATTATTAAACGATAGTTAAGGCTTTTTTATAGGTGTTTAAGCAGCGTTCTCTTGCAAATTTATGATCCACTATTTCTTTAGAATAGTTTAGTTCTTGAAGTTCGGGAACCCATTTGTTAATATAAGTTAACTGCTTGTCGAATTTTTGAATTTGAGTAGTGGGGTTGAATATCCTAAAATAAGGAGCGGCATCAACACCACATCCAGCAACCCATTGCCAATTACCTACATTACTTGCTAATTCAAAATCTAATAATTTTTCTGCAAAATAAGTTTCTCCCCAACGCCAATCTATTAATAAATGTTTACATAAAAAACTACCAACAAGCATACGTACTCTGTTGTGCATAAAACCTGTGGTATTTAATTCTCTCATGCCTGCATCAACTAAAGGGTAACCTGTTTCACCATTGCACCAAAGGTCGAATTCATGTTCATTATTTCTCCATGGTATATTCTCATATAACGGTTTAAATGATTTACTTGTGGTATGTGGAAAATGCCAAAGGATTTGCATAAAAAATTCACGCCATATCAATTCTTTTAAAAAAGTAATATTGTTGCTTTTTTCTGCTTCTAAAACAGCTTTTCTTATTGAGATACTCCCGAACCTTAAATAAATACCAAGTTTTGATGTTGCATTTATCCCTGGGAAATTCCGTTTAGCTTCATATTCATCAATCAAATCTTCATGAATATTAAACATAGGTATTTCTATACTTGATTTAGTAAAACCGATTTTGTTGAGAGATAAAATGCCCTCTTTGTTTAATGGG
>CALISK010000385.1 GCA_938041625.1 uncultured Tenacibaculum sp.
TCAGGGTCTCTAATAGTTACATTAGTAGAATGGTTATTACCATTAATAAAAGTGTTAAACCCTCTGTAAAACCCAAATAAATCAATCTTATAATTCCCTGCTTTTAAACCATTTAAATCTATTGTATTATCACTATTAAAATCTGCACGGGTTAAATTCGTGTAAGTTCCTGGAAAGTTAATATTTGTACTCGTTATACTTAATTGTTCTCCTACTTCTAATTGTCTATCTAATCTCAACTTTATTGATCCATCGTTATTCCCATAACATGTTGGATTTGTTAGTATTCTTGATAAAATATGAGGTGCTGATGGTAGTATATTATAATACACAACATTTTCGGAAATATTGGGTCTTGATATAAATGTATTTCTTCCACAAGATCGAACCCTAAAATAAATACGTTTACCTATTACATTTGTTCCTAAAAAACGAGATAAGTCGACAATTAAATTTCTTTGACCTTGAGTATTAATTATTCCTCCATCAGGAACTCTTCTCCAATTTCTTCTTCTTGGTGTTCCTCTTTCTACAATCTGATAATCCCAATTATAAAGTGTACTCCAATAGTTTGGACTAGTTCTTTCATTTATTTTTACCGTAAAACGATCATTAAATCCTACTGTTGTATTAGAAGGTTGAATTATATTTATTATAGGTTTTATACTATAGGAAAAAGAAAAATTAGGGTTTAAACCACTATGTTCATAAAGGTGATATCCACTTGTTAAACATCCATTAGTTATAGGTAAATAATCCCCAAACTGTGCATCTCCTGTATGACTATAATTTATAAATCCAGATAAAACTATTCCAATAGGTCTTATGTTTCTAGTTATATCACTATTAAAACCTCTTTCATTAAATCCATCTCTAATCTGTCTGTCATATATAGATTCCTCACTACCATCAGCATACCTAATCTTTACATGTAAATTAGATGATGTTCTGTTTTTAACGTTTCTACTTACTGCTAACTTTAAATTATTTATTCTAATTCTATAACGTTGCTGGCTATATGCTTCTAAAACTGAAAAAAGTAATATTGTAATTATTAAAATTCTTTTCATCTTCTAAAATTTTACTTCAATGGTTTTTACTTTTGAATACGCTCCATTGTTTAATGATGCTCGTACATGATAGATATAAGTTTCATTCGGACTTACTTCTGTGTCTATTACCTTTTTTACTGTTCCTGGTAGTACACGCCAAGTACTCGGTTGTGCTGCTTTTAATTGTTTATAGAGTGTGTATTCTGCAACTTCTTTTTCATTCGCTCTCCAAAAAATTTCTATTCGATTGGTTTCTCTATTCACTAAATAATTCAATCCTTTAACTCCTGTAGATAGATTTAAAGATTGTGCTTGTATTGTTAAAGGGGAAGAAGCTTCTGAACTTAATCCTGCCTTATCGATTGCTTTTATATGGTATCTATATACATTATTGTCTTCTAATTTATCATCTACAAATTGCTGAATAGAATCCTTTGTTTTTAAAATATCTTTCCATTCAGAATTACTCGTCATGTTTTTTCTAGATAGTACATGTGTAACTTCCCCTTCTTCTGATGAGCGGATCCAATTCAATTGAATTTTTCCTTCTTCTACATTATAATCAGAAAAAACGGGTGCTGTTGGCGGAATTAAATCTGGTTTTTCTAACACTAAAATTGTTGATTTTTCTGAATGATTAAATCGTTTATCTACTGCAACTACTTGATAGTATACTTTTGAGTTTAAGTTTTTAACTTCTACAGAATCTATAAAAGAGTTACTAGTAAAAGGGGTTTCAGTTATTTGTGAAGGTTCTTCGTCTTTAGTAAAACCTCTAAAAATTCTATACCCTAATAAATCTTTCTCTTCATTTTGTTTCCATGCAAAACGAACCACTCCTAAACTGTCTATTTTTCCTTCTAAATTTATAGGAGGTGAAGGGGGTATAGAATCTACAGGTTGTACTAATGTTGAAAAAGAACTTTTCTCTTGTTTTGGAGTTTTACCAATTGCTTTTATTTTTATATAATTTGAAGATTCTAACTTTGAATAAGTAAGATTACGAATACTAGAAGCAATACTATCTACTCCTATTTTATAAGGTCCTTCATCTTTAGATGCTATTAATAATTGAAACTTTTTAATAATCGCTTCGCCTTCTTTTGGAAAATCCCAAAATATTTCAGCTTCATTTGGATTTTTAGTTAATTTAATATCTGATATTCTAGGTGTGTATGGTAAAACTGGGCCTCCTTTACCAGATATTACTTTTGAATATCCGCTCTTCTCTCCAAATGAAGTAACTCCATTTATTCTATAATAATATTTTTTATTATTCTCTGGTAATGAGTCTATATAAAACATTCTTTTTGCTGGAGCGTTCGGTTTGTTATTTAAATTAACAATAGGTTCTTTACTTAAAGATTTAAAATTAACTCCGTCTTCTGACCTTTCTAGATTATACGAAGTATATATTCTTTTAAACAATTCGTATTCCCAAGTTAATATTGCATTTTTGTCACCAAATATTCCTCTAAAGTCAATAGGAGATGGTAATGGTTCATACTCTTTAATGCTTGCTATTGTTGCTGTTCCTTTTATAGGATATTTCTCATTAACAACTGCTGACTTAATTTTATATACATATTTTTCATTCACTTTTACCTCATCATCCTCAAACCCCCAACCTGCTTTTTTTGCTGCTTCAAAATTGGCATCTGCTGCTAATAATGAAAAAGAAAAACGCTGTGTAATTTCATTAGATAAGTTATAAACATCTGCTAATTGTGTACTATTACCAGCACTTACATAAAAACTTTCGCCAAAAATAGCTTGTGCTATAACTGCTCCATTATTATCATTTTTAACTATTTCTTCCCAAGTCTCTAAAGGATCTGCTTTTATTTCTTTCTCCCAAACTTTCTCTATAGCTGGTAAACGTTTATCATGACGTGAAAGCACATATTTTTCTAAAATAAAACCTGACTTATTCGTCTTACTCCATGCGCTAGGTGTATTCGCTGCCCATCTTAATAGAATTTTATCTTTTTGTACTCTCGATACTATTTGTATTAAGGCTTCTTTTGTTTGCTTTTTATCTTGCCCAAAAACATTTGTAAGCAACAACAATAAAAAGAAAAGAGAAAATATTTTTTTATGTGATGTATATAAATTCATAATAAAAATTAAAGAGATAATTTTTTTAATTATTTGATTATCTAAACTTATTTGGGTTCTTAAACTTAAATATGGCTTCTGATCCTTTTTTTCCACCAGGTAAACTGTAGATTAACTTCGTTTTATAAAATCCGTATCTCATGAAAAGGTAATCTTCATCTAAGAAATTTAATACAGGATCATTTCCTTTTATAAAACCATCTATGTGGGCATTTACTAATTGAGAGTGTAAGTCTACCCAATCTGTTTTATATAACAACCCTAGATTGTATCTGAACGGAAAAGTAGTTTCTAACTCATGCTTATTTACATCATATTCTAGATTCGTTAAATAACTTTCAATAATTGGTAATGCAAACTTTGGTGGAGCTCCTAGTTTATTTTCATCTCTATTTGTTATACGATAACCAGACATTGGGTATTTAGCATATAATGGAGGATTAATATCCTTTTTAAAATAATCATCTTCTAAAGTTCCTTCAATAGTTATCAAAGGTTTATCGGCAGTATAAACACCTCCTTTTAAATCAATAAGATCAAAAGGTTCATGATTTTTAATGGTATTATTTAAATAAATAACATCTGAATAAATTACTCCCCATCTATAATCATCTACTCGAATTGCATTTATCTTTTTCTCAAATGTTTTATACTCTGAAGTTTTAAAATTATAAGCCAATCGTTCTATTGATCCACTTTCTTTAGAAATGTTATTTGCTTTTATTTTTTGTATTTCAACAGAGTTTCCTTCTGAATTGCTATTTAAATCTACCTTTTCATAATCACTGTCATTATTTGTATTATTTGAAGAATTTCCAGCATTTTTAGGTTCACTTACAATACTTAAATGATACTTTGTTTTTTGCGAAATATTTGGTAATTCATATTGTAAAATGTTATCTCCTGTATTATAATTAAATGTTTTTTGTGATACGATTTTTTCATTATCATAATAAGCTATACTACTTTTCCATTGCGTATTGTCAAACAAATAATCTTGCCCTCTTCTCAGTTTTATATATCCCTGATTATATTCTTTTTCTAAAAAGTATTTCTGATCTAAAACTGGATACGCATAGGTTATGTTATGTAAAGGAATTACTGTTGGCGCATCACCAGTTGTAAAAGTTCTTGTTTCTTTTTCTATCGCAGGTTTCCCATCTACCATAATAGTTCTAAAAACTCCATTTACTTTTTCTTTAAAACTTACTTCGGCCTCTACGGTTAATTGTTGATGCGGTGGTAAAATATCTGTGGATACAAAATTTGCTCTATCTTTATGTTTAGACCATTCTATAACTCCTGGTATTTCTTTTCCTTTATGTAATATTCTATACTTTTCTAGTATAATCTTATAGGTTTTATCACCATCATCTTCTGGTATAACAATTGGTTCTCCTACTTTCATACTAAAACTTGCTTGAGGAATTGTAAATACATCTATATCTTTAGAATCTTTCGCTGGAGTTAAATCAGAAATAATTTTAAGTCCTCCTAAAGGAGCCCCGTTTTCAAAAACACATTCTTCACCTAAGCTCATTTTAAACCTGAAACCTCCTTTTACTAAACCTCCTAGTAAATCAAACTCACCTGCCATATAACCTCGCATCCAAATAGGGTTTGGCGCTTTTGCCTGTAAAAGAACTGCTGCTGCTCCTTTTATGATTGGTATTTTCTTTTTAATGAAGAATAATTTAATTCGTACTCCTAATTCGCCTTGCATAGCAGCATAAGCTTGTCCGTTTGCATACCATCCATTTATACCTACTTGTTTTCCTGTATTAGAACACTTAGCTTCTCCATAATCTCTTAACATAATATCGAAACCTGCTTCTGCTTTAAAACTTGCATAAAAAATTAAGAATCGTAAATCACCAGTATCTACAGATATGTTAGTACCAAAAGCAAAACCTCCCCCACTAGCCAATGCATTCTCATCTCGCATGTAGTCTAATTCTTTTCTATCTACTTTTATTATTTCTGCTACTAATGGTGGTGGTGGTGGTGATGGTAATAATTTAGACCCTGTCATAAAATACCCTCCTGTTTTTACTCTAATAGAACCAACCCCTATTTGTAATCCTAAACGATCTTCTGGTGTACCAACATATATGTACCATTCTTTAGGGGCAAAATGTAATACTGCCCAACCTGCTCTTCCTCCTGGACCTACTCCTTTTACAAAGCCTCCTGCTACATTAACAAAAGAATCTAATTCACCATGTAAAACTTTATTTTCAAAATCATAAGTAATTGCTACTTTTGCACTAATAGCCATTTTATCTGTTGGTGCTTGAGGAAAGTCTCCAGAAGCTTTATCTAATAAATTTTTACCTACCCAAGAATTGGATGTATTTTCATCTGTTACTCCTAAAAATTTTGTTCTAGCTGTTGTGTTCTCTTTTAGTTTAGACATTAAGCCACTTACTTTATCCATTCCTGGAATTTTCACATCCATGAATGTTGCTTGCCCATAAAGTCCTAAAAAGTTAATTCCTCCACTTCTATTAAATGTAATTTCAAAACCAGCACCTCCTTTTATAACTTCTTTTTTAATTGCATTAAACATTATCATAGCTTTTACTCCTAACCCTGAATTTCTATCTGGTGTATAACCTATACCTGATGGAGAAAAAGAAGAGCTAAAGTCTGTTCTCTTCATTCTATAAGATGCTCCTCCAGAAAACCCTTCTAAATTAATTAATCCAGTACCTATATTTAAACCATCAACCATGGCTTCGAATTGCCAATATCTAAAATGTTTTTTTCCAAAAACTCCTTTAGCTTGAACTTCAACCCCTTCAAAAGCTTTAAATTTAGCCTTCAAACTTGCGGCAAAACCATCTCCATACTCAGGATCGTTATTCATTAACTTTAAACTTCCTTCCATAGAAAAACCTCCCATATCTGCTTTAAGATAAATTGCTTCCAATTTTAACTCTTTAAACTTCCATCGTTGTTTATGATTTTTCTCTTCAAAAGAGCCTATGATTGCTAAACTAGTATTAGCGGCAAAACCATTATTCTCTCCCATCAAATTAAGGCCTATATCAAAATACAGATTGGCATTAGTTTCGTTTGCAGTTATTCCTATTTTTGAAATAGATACAGGGAAATTTCCTAAAAGACTTTGTCCTTTATATCCCATGTAGTCTACTGAGAAAAC
>CALISK010000386.1 GCA_938041625.1 uncultured Tenacibaculum sp.
TACATATGAAATACCTAATCTTCTTTTTAATGGATTTGTTGAAATTGTAATACTTTGAACTTTTCCTTTTTTTAAAACAATCATTTTTTTATTAATCAGTCCTTGTTTAATTTCAAAGGCATCATGTTTTATAAAAAAACGTAAATTAAAATGAAATAAGATTATTCTAATAAAAGAGCTTATTATAGCTATAATTACTAATAAAAACAATAAGGTTCCTACTATAAATAGGCTTCCAAATATAAATTCTTTACTTTCTTTTAGGTAATTTTTTAAAGTATCTTCATTTATAAAACTTTTAAAAATGTCTTCTAATTGCTGATAAAAACCAAGTAACACTCCTAAAAAAAGTAATAAACTCTGTAAATGATTTTCTGAAAAACCTACCTTTAATAAACTTTTAGTATCTATGTTTAATAAAGGAGATATTATTTCTTCTTTGTTTTCCTCTGTATTGTTCTTAGTTGATATCCTTTCTTTTAATGCTTTTGCTTCTTCTAATGACAAAGCTTTAATTGAAATTTCAGTTTTATTAGAGCCCGCAGTTTCTAAACTTACTTCATAGACATTTATAATTTGCTGAATTAAATTTTGAGAAAAATTAATATTCTGAATTCTATCAAATGAAATAGAAGTGTTTTTTTTAGAAAAAATTCCTTTTTTTAGAATAAAGTTATTTCCTTCAATTTTAAACTGAAAGTTTCTAAACAATAAATAAGATCTAATTAATAAGAAAATAAACAAACCAATAATAGCAACTATAAGGTATGTTTTATTAAGATGAGTAAACTTTGATATTCTTGTTATTAATAACAAAAAAATCACCCATGTTTTTTTAAAAATGTTAATTAAAAGGTTTCCATAAATAACAATAACTCCTTTTGAAGATTGCCTAGAAAACTCAGAAAAACCAATTACTTTATCCATTAATTTTCTGACTAATAAACTCTTTTATTTGAAGTGCTTTTTCTTTAGTAATACCTTTTATTTCTAGGTCATCACTACTATCTCCTGCTGTAAAAACGCTTATCGTTGCTAATTTAAATAATCTAGAAAAAATACCTTCTTCAATTTCTATATGCTGAATTCTAGAAAAAGGTACTGTTACCATTTTTTCTATAAAAACACCACTTTTATAAGAAATATCCTTATCTCTTATTGCAAACTTTCTTTTAGGAAAACCTATTATTAGTAAAATAAAAACACTAATTATAAATAGGATAAAAACAAAATAAAAAACACCTGTATATTCAGGCATTTTTTTTGTGATTACCTTTTCTATAAAAACAAAGAAAAGTAATGATATAATAAGAAAATAACAAAACGTACTTAACAATATTACTTTTAAGTATTTCTTTTCTATTCTTGTAAAAGTAATCTCTGTTATATCTGGTAAGTTTATAATTTCATTATTTTGAAATTGAATCATCTAAAAATTATAGGTTATTAGCTTCTGCTATTAATTCTGCAATATCTTTTACTACAATTTGATCTTCTTTTAAATGGAATTTCACTCCATCTGTCATCATTGTATTACAGTAAGGGCAACCTGTAGCTATAATTTCAGGATTGGTTTCTAAGGCATCTTTAGTTCTTAGCATATTAATATCTAAATCTCCTTTTTCTGGTTCTTTAAACATTTGTGCTCCTCCAGCACCACAACATAAAGCAGTAGATTTATGACGCTTCATTTCTGTTGGTTTTACTCCTAAACGACGAATTAAATCACGTGGAGTTTCATATACATCATTTGCGCGTCCTAAATAACAAGGATCATGATAGGTTAATCTTTTTCCTTTTAAATTTTCACCTTCTATGCTTAATCTACCATCTGCGATTAACTTATTAATGTATTGTGTATGATGATATACCTTGTAATTACCTCCTAAACCAGGGTATTCATTTTTAAACGTATTAAAAGAATGAGGATCGCAAGTAACAATCGTCTTTACTTCATATGCATTCAAAATTTCAATGTTTGTCATTGCTTGCATCTGAAATAAAAATTCATTTCCTGCTCTTTTAGCTGCATCTCCTGTAGAACTTTCTTCAGTACCTAATACTGCAAAATCTACATTTGCTTGGTGTAATATTTTTACAAACGATCTTGTTATCTTTTTAGCTCTATCATCATAACTTCCTGCTGCTCCTACCCAAAACAACACTTCTGGTTGTTTGCCTTGAGCCATCATATCTGCCATTGTTGGTACGTTCATATTCTTGTTTTTTAATAATATCAATATTTAGTTGTCAATTATCGAAGAATTACATTTAAGAAAATTAACTTTTAAATACCTTATTTTTAATTACTTATTGAGTTTAGTTTTTGTAAATACTTTTTCGTTTTATTTAACAATCCATGTGAAAGTATCTTTGATGAGGTTTTCCCTGGCTCATAATTTACAATAATCCATTTGTTATTTGTTTCATTATTCTTCATTATAACCGAAACTCTATTCCTCATTAGAATATTTATAGTATTATCTGAAATAAATTCTGCATCCATACCTTGTTTTTTCATAGCTGAAACTGTATTCTTTTTACTCACTTCATCAAATTTTTGCTTATGAAAAATCATTTTAGTATGAGAATCGTAAGAAACAAACGCATATTTAAGTTTATTTTCATCATCATTATAAACTTCTGATAAATTATAACTTGGTATTCCGTTATAAAACATTACAATAGAAAAGTTTTCATTTCCTTCAAATACACTTTTCATGTACTTTATAGACTGTTCTTTTGAATCAGTTTCAAAAACTTTAGGATGAGTTGTTTCTATAAAAAAATCATAATCTTTATTTTTAGTTGCAGTTAACATACTTTTAAACAATTCTTCTACAAATTTTAAATCTTTTTCTGATTCATTTTTACAAGAAGAAATTTGAAAACATAAAAATAAAATTAACACACCTACAACTTTTTTCATATTCTAACTTCTATTCGTCTTTCCAGTTTAATCTATCCATTTGGCTATACTGCCAAGGTGCTCCATTATTTTCGATGTTAGTCATCATCATATTCAATTCTTGCGGTGCAGCAGATTCTTCCATTACTAAATACCTACGCATATCCATAATAATTGATAATGGATCGATACCTATAGGGCATTCTTGTACACAAGCATTACAACTTGTACACGCCCATAATTCTTCACGTGAAATATAATCATCTAATAACTGCTTTCCGTCTGGCTTAAATTCACCTTCGTTAGCATCAATGTTTTTACCCACTTCTTCTAAACGATCACGAGTATCCATCATAATCTTACGAGGCGATAATTTTTTTCCTGTTAAATTTGCCGGACAAGATGAGGTACATCTACCACATTCTGTACAAGTATATGAATTCATTAACTGAACCCAATTTAAATCTGTTACATCAGAAGCTCCAAATTTTTCTGGTACTTCTTCATCTGCTCCATCTGCAGGCATTGCATAAGGATCCGCATCTGGATCCATCATCATTTTAACCTCGTTTGTTACAGATTCTAAATTTGTAAGCTGTCCTTTTGGTTTTAAGTT
>CALISK010000387.1 GCA_938041625.1 uncultured Tenacibaculum sp.
TTTAATGATTTTGGTTTTAAAAGTATCTGAAACGTTTAAATAATAAACGCCAGGTTTTAATCCGCTGGTATTGATTGTTTCGTTTTTCTTAGTTGTTTTTTTACGAATATATTCAGTACCATTATTGTCATATATTATTATCGTTTCTTTTTTGCCTAATCCTTTAATAATTAACTGATCTGAAGTAGGGTTTGGGAAAAATGATACGATATTATTTTTCACATGACTCTCTTTTTTACTACTTGTTTTATTAGCGTTAGCTGTAGTTATATTCCATTTTTGATTAGCATTATTCATTTGATATTGCCAAATCTGAACATTAGCATTAATAGCTCCAGCAGAAATATCTAGAGCACTATTTGAACAACTAACTGGTTTTAAATTGTAAAATTTTTGGTTAGGAACTACAGTCCATTTTTGATGATTTTGAGAAGCTTTTGTAGAAGTTATCACATTTTTTCCATTTTTACATTCTGTATTTATAACCTCTAAATATCTACCATTACCATTATTTTTTATGGTGTAAATGTTTTGTCCTAAATGAGTGAACTCCCATTTTTGATCCTTCCAATTTCCTGGGTCATGCATTCTAGCACTATTGCTTTCTAAATCCCTTGAAAGTAATCTTTGATTCGATAGACTCGATCCTATAAAATAGGCTCCGTTTGGAATTAATTGACCAGCTGAGATTGTTACATTCGTATGTTGGTCGGTGTCTAAAGATTCTTTCCAAGTTGTTCCTATTGGTCTAATATGAGTTTTAATAAGATATCCTTTACCTGAAGCGGGTGATTCAGCAAGGTTTAGAATAATTTTTTTTGTTCCTTTTCCTTTATTAACTATTTCTTTTTTACTTCCTAACCATTTAGTTGATGACCAGAATTCTACAACTATTTCACGAGTCGTATTTGCTTCGTAATTTACATTAAAAGTGTAATCTTTTTGAGATGGAATAGATGTTGGAGGATTGTTAAAAGAAACTTTATCTGTAGTAGTACTGGTGTCATCAACCAATTCATAAGACCTTACCCAATCGTAGTAAGTTGTTCTTTCATTTTTAGATAAATTCATACCGTCTTTTCCAGGGCTAGAAACATTCCAATCGTATGTTTCAACAACCATTCTTAAATACATAGGTAAATTAAAATCGGCTGGTGGTTTTACAGTTCCAGTATGTTTGCCATCTAAGTAAAATAATAACTCTGATTTACTTTTCCACCAGACACCATATGTATGATAGTCTCTCCAACTTTCTTCACCAATATCAGCTCTACTACCTTTTTGTCCTACAGGAGTTTCATTACAAGTAGTACCTCTACTATGTGTGTTGGAATTCATAGCACTAATAAAGTTAGTGATCCAACCTTTATTTTGAGGATTTGCACCTACAGTTTCTACAATATCTAATTCTGTAGTTCTTAAATCACATCCTTGAAACTCATTTCTTTTGTTAAATAGCCAAAAGGTTGAAGACATAAATGTTTTATTGGCTTTCATTTTAGCTTCATAGTAGCCAAAAGAATGTCGTTTTAAAGATCTAACTAAAGCACCACCATGAGTCCATGTTTTAAAAGTAGAATTAGAGTTTTCTACCGGAAAAGGGTTTTTAAGTGTAGTTGCTTTTAGTTTTAAATTACCGTTGTTAACGCTAACATTTTCAGTTAAAAAAAAGGCAGGAGGTCTACCTTTCCAAGTAGATACATTTACTGCCCACTTAGCAGTATTTAAAGAGTTTCCATTAAATTCATCTGATAGGTTTTCAATTTTTTGCCATTTCTTACCATTGGGTGGAGTTGGTTGGGCAAAAGAGTTGTAGTATAGGCATACGAATAGTACAACTAAAATTAGTTTAGAGGTTTTCATTAAAAAAAAGATTATTAATTTATTTGGTATATAACAACAGAAACCTGTTGTAAAAACAGTTTCTTAATAGGTTTAAGTTTAAAATAAATAGCTAACTAAAATTTATTTTAACTTTAGGGGATCAAGTAAAATACATCGAATGTGGATTTTACAGCTATAATAACTTCTTTTGAGAAGAAAAATTATGTGAAGTTAAATTTAAAACTCTAACTTGATTTTAATATATTAAAAATCAGAATGTTATTTTGTTTTTCTAAGTAAAATAATTAAAGTTTTTAATCAAAAACTAATTTGATTTTACCTTTAATAGATTGTAATATTGTGCTTTATTCTGTAGTAGTTCAGTTTTTAATATGAGGATATACAAGTACTTTTTCTGAAGGAATCATTAGATAATAAAAGTTACTGAAACCCTATTTTTTGTTAGTAAGTTATAATGTGCATTCGTTTGGTTCTTCATTGAAAAGAAGATAATAATTAAAAAGAAAAGTCAGGGTTAAAAGGTGAAGCATCTTCGTATTCCCATATAGCATTGTTATGTTCAAAAGTTTCTATCCATTTTTGAGGTTTAAAAACCCAGTATCTTCCAGTATCTGTTGTTTTCTTATTATCAATATCTGTGTGTTGGTCTAACAATAAAGAAGCAGTTCCTGTTATTTGCAATGTGTTTCCTTGTTTAAAATCAATAAAAAGAAGGCCAACATTTGGGTTTTCAAAAATATTACCTAAAGTATTATACATGCTATTACCAATGTAATCAGGTATTTTTAAATCACTATTTTCTAAGATTTGAATGAAACCAGGGTTACCTCCTCTGTGAGAACTGTCTAATTTTTCGTCTGTTGATTGGCTACCTACAAAGAAAGTATCAGATTTTAATATCAATGTTTTCTGAGAAGTATTTAATTGTGTGCCAGATGAAATTTCAGGAGTTGCTTTTTTAGAGTTTTTAGTGATTGTTAAAATTCTTCGTTGTATGTATTTCGGACAATTAGGGTATGCCTCTTCAATTTGTAAATGAATATTTGTAGTTTCATGATTTACATTTCCATTTATTCGAAAACGTCTTCTAGATCCTAACTCTATAAAAATAGAACCCATTTTAGAATTTTCTTTTGCGGTGTTTTTAAAGAAAACATCATTTGTAGAACTTTGTATTTTTTTAGTGTCAAATAAAATTTCATTTTGATTAACTACAGAAGCTAAACCATAATCACCAATTAAAAGAGAAGTCCAAACATTATTGTTTTCATCTACACTACTAACAATAACCATTGATTGATTTTCTATAAAAGCAATTGCTCCAGGAACGATTTCATTTTTTATAGCTCTACGAACACGATTAGCCATTTTAGTTTCTCCAAACTTTTCTTGTAAAGCAATTTCTCCTTTATTGTATATAGCGCTCATAATTTAATTTTTATATGAATTAAGAATTATTAGTGTAGCTTAAAATTAGATATCATCATAAATCTTAATTTATGATGATATCTTTTTCTGAATTAAAAAGTAATAATATTATATCCGTCTTTTTGTAATTGAACTAAACTCGGCAGTCCAGGAGTTCCAGGAACAGGATTGTTTTGTATTAAATCTAAACCAGAAGGATCTGCTCCAAATACTTGTGAACAAGCCGCTGAAACTCCTAGTATAACATCTTCTATTTCTTTATAAATTTTATGTCCCATATGATCTTCTTTTTGAAGTTTACTAGGCCAACGGGTTCCAGTACCTGTAAAAACAATTTTTACATCTTCACCACTAGATTTATAATCATAGGCGGCTGCCATTGCGTTTAATACCCTTGCTAGTGATTCATCAGTATTACTTTTTGGGTCTGAAATAATTACGATTGCTGTTTTACTCATTATATTTAGTTTATAACCGAACATTCGGTAATTTTGATAATTAAATTTTTTTATTCCTTATAAATGTGTTCTATTTTAGAAAGCGCTTTTTTAAAAATAGTATAATCACCGAGTCCTTTACTAACGACTAAACTTCCTTGAATTGTAATTAATGTTTCTTTTGCATTTTCTAACGCTGTTGCTTCACTGAATCCAATTTCCTTACCAAAATTAGTGAAAGCATTAATCCATTCATTCATATTGTCTTTAATTTCAGTACCAAATAATTCCATACCAGTGTTTAAAGAGATTGACCTTAGTAGACAGGTAGCTTTACCGCCATCATAAAAAGAGTTAATGTTTTCAATAACCTTTATTATTCGTTTGTTTGATGGTGTTGTAGTATCAGCAAGAATTTTACAAAGATCTTTTTGTAAACCTTCATTAACATAATTGAGTACGGCTGTTGCTATTTCTTTTTTTCCATTAGGAAAACGATGATATAAACTTGCTTTTTGTAAGCCAGAAGAAGTAGCTAAATCATTAAGGCTTGCTCCTTCATATCCTTTCGAACGAAAAACATTTAGCATTCCTTGTAATAATTCTGAACTATTTACTTTTTGTGGTCTCATAGAGCAAAAATACAAAAATAATTGCAGTAACCAAACATTCGGTAAAAAACATGATTTTCAACAAGACATTTAATTATA
Source organism: uncultured Tenacibaculum sp. (assembly GCA_938041625.1). Taxonomy (GTDB): domain Bacteria; phylum Bacteroidota; class Bacteroidia; order Flavobacteriales; family Flavobacteriaceae; genus Polaribacter. The sequence continues at coordinate 4,421 of CALISK010000387.1, forward strand.
TCTAATTAAAAAAGGAGTTAGTTAAATTTAAGTTTGATTTTATCTACAATAGTTTGAGCTAATTTTTCTTTACTTTCAATAGTCCAACCAGCAACATGAGGAGATAAAATTACTTTTTCTGAATTTACTAAATATTGAAAAGCTTTAGGCATTTCG